>PTLN01000029.1 GCA_002938125.1 Alphaproteobacteria bacterium MarineAlpha2_Bin1 | reverse complement strand
CTTTCGGCCCGACTTAAAACAAATGGCTTTTCGTTAATGCTTGATAAATATGAGTTTATTCCAGCAATTAAGCCCTTAAGTTTTAAATCTATTACCTTTTTCTTTAAACCTGCAGTCTTTCTTGCAGCAGATCTCGCCGCAGGAGGAAGAGATTGATCTATTTGATCTATTGGAGGGCAGAAACCTAAATCTAAATTTAAATTCCAATCTTTAGAATATTTACTTCTAAAATTATACATTTCAGGAAATTTTTTTTCTGTATCAATATGGATACAAGGAAATGGAACATGACCTAAGAAAGCTTTTTTAGCAAGCCAAATCATTACCCCAGAATCTTTACCCAAAGACCATAACATTGCTAAAGGCTTAATTTTATTATAAGCCTCACGAAGTATAAAGATACTCTCACTTTCTAAGGCATCTAAGTGACTATTTATCTTATTCATTAATCGTACTCTAAAATTATCTCATCATTTTTATCTACTCTTACTTTTCCAACTTTTTTAGCAGGAGTACCAAGAATTATCGTATTATCAGAAAAGCTTTTATTAACTAAAGAACCAGCTCCCACAAGACAACGTGAACCTAAAGTAACACCAAGTGTAATTATTGATTTACTTCCTATATAAGTGTTGTTCCCAACAATGACTGGCGCAATCTTTCTTTTTTTGTAACCACCCGAGAGAGCCCACATGACCGTATCGTGTGTATAGATGTGAACACCGGCAGAAATAGAACAGTACTGACCTATGGTAATCCCACCCCCAGAACCGTCTAGTATAGTGTAAGGGCCTACCCAAGTTTTTTTATCTATTTTAACATTTCCATACACTAAGCTTGAATTATATATACTAACCCCTTCGGAAAACCCTAATCTTTTTGCTCTTTCCCACCTGTCAAACATTGAGTCTTGAAATGATAGACTTCTGTCAAATTTCTGCATCAAAGCATTATCAGCTTCCTTATATACATTCTGGAGATCAATAAATAATTTTTCTTTTTTTTCCTTTACCATTTCAAATCTTTCCAACTTTCCAAGATCCATTAATAAATATATCGTGCCAAGTCTCGAGCGATAGTAAAGACCAAATTAACAATCGCCTATTATTTCTTCCACTCAGATGATCCTCAAGCAAAGCGAGGACAGTTTGTTTATCAAAAAAATCATAAATTTTAGCATTATTATTTAAAAGTGTATCTCTTACATAGTCTATACTCTCACCTCTAAACCAACTTGCATCAGGCCCTGAAAATCCTTGCTTTTGCCGATTAGAAACTTCATTTGGCACATATTTTTCCATAACTTTTCTTAGTATGAGTTTTCCATCTTTAGTTTTCTGAAAATATTGCTCGACTTTTCCAGGTTCATTCTCGTTCATTTTAACAACATTATGTAAATTATCCAATTTAACATTAACTGGAAGAGACATTGCAAAATTAACTAAATCATTATCCAAAAAAGGAACTCTGGCTTCTAGACTGTGTGCCATTGAGAGTTTATCTTCAATAACTAAAAGGCCATGTAAAAAAGTTTTAGACTCTAGGTAAAGAGAATAGTTAATATAATCCTCCGGTCTATCAATTTTATTTATTTCTAAAGAGAATATATCAAAAAAAATTTTTTTTATATCTACCCTATCACTAAAATCCTTAAGAGGCATAAGCATCTTACTATATTTAGACGGTGGAACTAATCTTTGCCAAAACTCAAAATAATTTTCTAAATACTCTTTGAAATTTGATGATATGGCTCCACGATAGTACCTCCAAGGGTATCCTCCAAATAGCTCGTCCCCTCCAGTACCTGCTAAAACTACTTTTGAATGACTGCTTGCCAACTCAGAAGCGTAAAAGTTTGGATAACATTGACCGACTCTTGGCTCATCCAAATGCCATATCAATTTTTTCATGGCATTTTCCATATCACCCGATCTTAAAACAACCTCATTATGATTTGTCTCAAAAATTTTTGCCATATGCTTAGCATTTTCTCTTTCATCATAAGCTAACTCAATCCCAGAAGCAGAATTTAAATCAAAACCTACAGTAAATGTGTTCATATTTTTTATTTTTTTAGAGGCTATTGCAGTAATTGCACCTGAGTCAATTCCACCGCTTAAGTAAGCACCGACATTAACATCTGCTATTAGTTGTCTATTTACTGATTGTGAAAAAAGGAAATCAAGTTCTTCCTCTAAGTCTTCAATATTATAGTTTTTAAGAGACTCATCAAACTTAAAATCCCAATAAGGATTTAGTTCAATAGAATTTTTTAAATAATCAAAACATAGTATATTACCTGGAGGAATTAAATTTACATTTTTAAATAAAGTTCTAGAGGTAAAATAATTCTGAAAGGTAATATACTCTAACAATCCATACTTACACACCTCCGGCTTGTAGTTTGGGTGAGCTAGAAAGGATTTAGACTCAGAGGCGAAAATAAGACAAGATTTAGAATAATAATAATACAAGGGTTTTACTCCAAACCTATCTCGAACAAGATATAATTTTTTTTTATCTTTATCCCATATTGCAAATGCAAACATACCATTAAATTTTTTTATTGCTGACAGACCCCAAACTGCAAACGCATATAAAACAACCTCGGAGTCAGTATGAGATTTAAAATTACAACCTAGAGATTCTAGATCCTTTCTTAATTCTTTAAAATTATAAACTTCTCCATTATAGCTAATTACAAACCTTTTATCTCTAGTTTCCATAGGTTGTCTTCCAGCTTCACTTAAATCAATAATTGATAACCTAGCATGACCTAAACCAACTGTGTCTGAGATATAGCTACCAGTATCATCCGGACCACGATGTGAAATCAAATCTATCATATTTTTAATAATTAATTTAGATGCTGGCTCGCCATTTAAATTTATATAACCTGTAACACCACACATAAAAATTAAATGCTATGGATTATTTTTGAAATATATTCAAAATCTTCTGCTTCCATTTTGTTATGTAAAGGAAGAGCTAATGAACAATTTTCTAACATTGTAGCAACAGGAAAATCTGATTTTTTAGTACTAAATTTTTCTCTGTAATAACCCAAATTTGATACTGCATGTGTTCCTGGTCTAGTACTGATACCAGCCTCTAAAAGTTTCTCCATAATTTCATTTCTCGAAAGGGGGGAGTTATCTTCATTTATAACCACAACAAAGGCTTGCCAGGAATGGTCGAATTCTTGACTAAAATGTGGGAGTTTAATCCATGGAATATCAGATATCTCATCCAAATACCATCGCGCCCATTTTTTTCTTTCAGTTAAAAAATTATCAAGTTTGTTCAATTGTGCGAGACCAACTGCGCCTTGCAGATCAGTCATTCTATAATTGTAACCCAAAACATCAAAATCGGGTAATAAATAGGGCTTCGCACCTAAATGCCTTTTTTCCTCGGAAATACTAGCGCCGTGATTTCTAAGGATTTCAGCCTTTTCTGCTAAATTTATATCATTTGTTGTTAACATCCCACCCTCACCAGTGGTAATTATTTTTCTAGGATGAAAGCTGAAAGCTCCAAAATCACCCAAAGATCCTGACATTCTACTCTTATAACTTGCTCCTACTGCACATGCCGCATCTTCGATAACTTTTACATTTCTAGGCAAGGAAGATTTTATCTCGTCCATGTCAGCACATAAACCAAAGAGATGAACAGGTATTATTGCTTTAGTTTTAAATGAAATATTATCCTTTATTTTTTCTACATCAATGTTGTAGGTATCAGCCCTAACATCAACAAATACTGGCTTTGCACCACAATATACTACAACATTAGCAGTAGATACCCAAGTAAATGCAGGTACAATTACTTCATCACCAGGCCTAATTCCAATTGATGATAAGGCAAGGTGTAAGGATGTAGTGCAGCTTGTCGTTGCAAAAGCATATTTGGTAGAATGCTTATTTGCAAACTCATACTCAAATTCTTTAACCTTTGGTCCTTGCGTCAACCAGCCTGTTTCTAATGGAACCGATAAAGCATCTAGCTCTTCTTTTCCAGTTACAGGCTCAGATATCTGAATAGTTCTATCTTTTGTATTGCTCATTACTCAATACCCGCAGCTATTCTTCTCTGCTCTACTTCAGCTTTATGGGAGTTTCTCCATAGAATTAAATCTTTAAGGCCTTGTTCTAAAGGAACTTTTGCAAGAAAATCTATATCTTCTATTGCATTTCTAATATCAGCTATTCTATTTTTTACGAAAGTCTGACCCTCAGGTAAATATTCTATACCTTTTGGGTTGCCTGTAAGTTTGTTAACTAAGTTTGCAAGTTCTTTGATAGTAGTCCTTTCACCTGTTCCAACATTATAAAATTTATCTACAATATTTGACTCCATTGCACAAATATTAGCTCGAGCACAATCATGAACTGAAATAAAATCGTATGCTTGACTTCCATCTCCAAAAACCTTCAGAGCTTCACCGTTATCTATAGAATCTAACATCTTCATTATTACAGCTATATAGGCTCCCTTATAATCTTGTCTAGGACCATAAACATTCATATATCTTAAGCCGACATATGGAAGTTGGTAACGTTCATAAAAAGCCGTGCACATAGCTTCACATGCAATTTTAGTTGCACCATAAAAAGTTTTATTGTTAAAAGGATGACTCTCTGACATAGGCTCTTCAACAGCGTCTCCATACACTGAAGCTGAAGAGGAAAAAACTAATTTTTTAACTTCATTATCTCTACACGCCTCTAAAACATTAAATGTTCCAGATATATTTACATCAAAAGCAGCCCTGGGATATTCGTAACATTGCAAAAGCCACAGTGCAGCAAAATGAAAAACACAATCGGCTCCTTTTAATGCTGAATTTAATATATCAATATTTCTAATATCACCGCCAGCCTCAAATACTTTAACTCTTGGGTCCTTAAAAGCTAACTCTAAATTTTGATTAGTGCCTCTAACAAAATTATCAAAAACTACTAATTCTTTTATATCATGGTCTAACAATTTATCTACTGTATGAGATCCAATTAAGCCAGCACCTCCAATCACTACACATTTCCGTCCAATTAAATTCATGATTTATTCACTTTACTATATTTATTTATTGCTTTAATTATGTACTCTTGTTGATCTGAAGAAAGGTAAGGATGCATAGGAAGACTCAAAACGGATCCTGATAAATACTCAGATACTGTTAGCTCTTCTGGATACCTTGGAAATTTACTATATGCCGATTGTAAATGCAAAGGCTTGGGATAATAAATGACTGTTGGTATACCACTTTCGTATAAATATTTTGATAATTCGTCTCTATTTTTTGTAGTAATGGTATACTGGGCCCAAGCCGAATAATTACCATCTTCAATAAAAGGTCTATCAATTTTTTGATCAATTTCTGCATTATACTTATCTGCCACATGATTCCTTTTTTCGATTTCAAACCTTAAAATCTTTATTTTTTCAATTAAAATTGCCGCCTGAATTGTGTCTAATCTGCTATTCACTCCAATTCGGACATTATCGTATTTATTTTGCCCAGAACCATGAGACCTTAAAGATCTCAAGATATTTGCTAATGTTTTATCATTAGTCAATACTGCACCTCCATCTCCATAGCAACCTAAAGGTTTAGAAGGAAAAAAACTTGTTGATGTAACATGCGCTAGACCCCCTACTGGATTATTGTTTTGCACTCCTCCAAAACTCTGAGCAGCATCGGAAATAACATTCAATGAAAATTGTTCTGCAATTTGATTTATCTCTTTATAAGGTGCCGGTTGCCCAAATAAGTCTACCGGTATAATTACTTTAGGGTTTAAACCAATTTTTTTTGAATGCAAGATAGCCTCCTCTAGTTTTTTTGGATCAATATTAAATGTATTTCTATCAACATCGACAAAAACTGGCGTTGCATTAAGCATTGAAACAACCTCTGCAGTTGCAACGAAAGTAAAAGAAGGAACGAATACTGCATCACCTTTTCTAACACCAATTGCCATTAATGGTAGCAATAAAGCATCTGTTCCGCTTCCACATGTAATTACTTCACTGGCATTAGCAAATTCGGACATAAGTTTTTCAAATTGACTTACCTCAGGTCCGTTAATAAATTTTTTATGTTTCAGAACTTTTGAAACTGCATTATCAATCTTTTGACCTAAAAATTGCTTTTGTGCATTAAGGTCAATAAATGGAATATTCATTGTAAGCTCTCTTAATTCTCTTTTTCTTTCAATGTGCCAGGTATCTTTTCTTCATATCTTCTTCCAGTTGCAGGACAAATTAGTTTCTTATCTAATTTTTCCCCAAAGTGTCCCACCCAACCAATCTGTCGTGCAGGATTACCTACAACCAGAGCAAATGAAGGCACGTCTCTAGTGACCACCGAACCAGCCCCAATTAGGCTATACTCACCCACCTTTACACCACAAATTATAGTAGCATTGGCACCAATAGTTGCTCCCCTTGCAACTTTTGTAACTAAAAACTCATTTTTCTTTTCAATAAATGCTCTAGGACTAACAACATTTGTAAAAACACAACTTGGTCCACAAAAAACATCATCAGCTAGCTCCACGCCTTTATATATACTTACGTTATTCTGAACTTTACAATTATTACCTATCTCAACCTCTGGACCAATCATTACATTTTGACCAACTATACAATTACGACCTATAATAGTATCTTTTAAAATATGAGAAAAATGCCAAATCTTTGTATCTTTACCAATATTATCTGGCGCATCAATGATAGCACTTTCGTGGGCAAAAAAAACTTCTCCAGTATAATTATATTTCTTTAGCATAGCTTAATTGTAGTTTTTGAATTCATTGATTTTTCAGCCGCATCTAAAACACTAAGAACCATTGTACCCTCTTTACCATCAGTACGTGGTTTAGTTCTTTTTGTGATTGATTCTATAAAATGCTCAGCTTCTAATTTTAAAGGCTCAGAAATAGGGAACTTTACCATTTCAGCCTCAGCAGGCTTAGGAATTGGAAGATCATCATTCCAACATACCTCATGTGCATAAAATGATAATTTCTCACCCCAATCCCTTCCATCATCAAAAACTGCCATACCCTTATTTCCAATTACCACCAATTTTTGTTCTTTATACGGATGAAGCCAAGATACATATATATGTGCATTTTTACCATTAGGAAATTGTAAATGAGTTGTTGTAACATCAGCTATCTTACTTTGAAGATAGGTGCTGCCAATAGCTGTAACCCTCTCTGGCAAAGATTCAAATAAATTTAGTATCATTGAAACGTCATGAGGAGCAAAACTCCATAAAATGTTCTCTTCTTTTCTAAATTTACCAAGATTTAATCTATTTGAATAAATATATTGAAGTTCTCCTAATTTTCCAGAACTAACCATCTCTTTTAACTTGAGAAACCCAGGGTGATATTGAAGCAAATGGCCAACCATTAAAATTTTATTGTTCTCTGTTGCAATTTTAACTAATTCCTCTGCATCATCTATATTCAAAGCAATGGGCTTTTCAACAAAAACATCCTTGCCTGACATAAGAGCCGCTCTGGCTAGTTTATAATGCGTTATTGCCGGTGTTGCTATAGCAACAGCGCCAATATCATTACTAGCAAGAAGATTTTCAAATAATTCATTTTTAACCATATATTTATTTGAAAGTTCATTTGCTAAGTTAGTGTTGGTATCAGATAATGCATAGAGATTTCCAATTTCCGAAAAAGCTCTAACAAGATTTTTACCCCAGTAACCACAACCCACAACTGCAACCCTTATATCTAAAGAGTCCTCTAAATTTATTATTTTACTCAATTATTATCACTTTCAAAAAAGATTAAAAAAGACTACATTTTTATGCACTGGAAATAGTATATAAACAAGTATCATTTAACTTTATATAAAAAAATTAAACTTCTTATTTAAAAAGGTAAAGTTTCAATCAATAATAAATATAATGCCAATAGGAAATATAATTATTTAAAAGTGTTTAGAAATTGGAGGTATTTTGAATTTTCTTCAAAATGAGAGTATTTTAAATATTAGACTATATTTATGTTCATTTGTAATTATTTTATTAGGTTTTACAGCGCCATTAGCTAGTAATGGTTTAGTTATTATTCTTTCGATTTCTTTAATTATTATCCTACATACCTATAGAATTATAACTCCTATGGGATCCCAAATAAAATTTTTAACATATTTATTTTTAATTTTATTTGCCTGGTCATTTACTTCTAATATTTGGGGACCTGAAAATGCGTATTGGAAAAGCGTTAAAACTTTCGGCCTTATTTTTATAGGAATATTGTTTTCATTAAATATTTATAACTTAGATTATATTTTTAAAAAACGTTTACTCTATTCGACCATAATATCTTGCATAATTATGATAATTATTTTTCTTATAGAGTCACTTTCAAATGGAATTATTATCTCAAACCTTATTGATATACACCAGAGTCAACTTCTTGAAAAAGTTGCAAGAGGGTCTGTAATTCTATCTATTTTAACAACACCTATTACAATATATTTTTATACCTTAAATAAAAAATTAGGATTAATTTTTTTTATAATTTGTCTAACTTCAATAATTAGCCTACCAATGACAGCATCTTTAGTTGGAGTATTGCTTGGATTGTTTTTTGCATTTCTTGTTTTTTTATTTGGTAATAAATTTTGCAATTTTATTCTTGTAGTTTTCTCAACTTATATTTTGTTTGCACCCTTTATTTCAAGTAAACTTCTTACAATTGATAACATAAGACAAAATGATATTTTCCTTAGCTCTCCCCATGAGCATAGGATTGGCATTTGGGAATATTCCTCAAAAGCTACTCTAAACTACCTACCCTTGGGCTTAGGATTTGACTCTTCAAGACATTTGGGGGGGCGAAATGACAAAATAGAGCAAATGCGCAAAAACGAGAATTATGCACCAGATGCTCTGCCTTTGCATCCCCACAATGCAGTTATACAAATTTGGCTTGAATTAGGAGCCGTAGGCATTTTTCTATTTTTGGTATTGTTTTTTTACATAATAAAAATAATTAATAGAATAAAAAATCTCTATAAAAAAGCAATAGGAATGTCTCTAATAGGGTCTATAGCCCCACCATTACTTTTAAATTTTGGAATTTGGCAAGCATGGTGGTTATCTTCTATCATGTTATGCATTTCACTTACACTTACGATTGAAATGAATACTCCTAAAATTAGAAAGTAAGAATTCTAATTTTTTTAGGGTTATTCATTCTTCTTAATATTCCTTTTAAATCAAATATTAACCCTTTTGATATCAAACAAGTACCCAAATCTTCTACTGAGAGTTCTCTATACTCTTCATGCTGAACAGCTATAATGATTGCTTTATATTTTTTTTCTTTAGTCAATGGAACTAAATTAATCTTATAAACTTCTTTAACTTCATTTTTATCAGCTTTTGGATCACTTATATTTACCTCAACCCCAAAATTATTTAAGGCATTATATATATCTATAACTTTTGTATTTCTTATGTCTGGAACATTTTCTTTAAACGTAAAGCCTAAAATTAACACTTTATCACCAACTTCTAATTCTTGCATAACCCTCTCTGCAATAAACTTGCCCATATTATCATTGATCCTTCTTCCTGCTAAAATTATCTCTGGATTAACACCAATTTTCTGAGCTTTATATGCAAGATAGAAAGGGTCAACACCAATACAATGCCCTCCAACCAAACCGGGCTTAAAATCAAGAAAATTCCATTTGGTATTTGCCGTTTCTAAAATATCTAATGTAGATAAACCAAGGTTATTAAAAATCATTGAAATTTCGTTTACAAAGGCAATATTAATATCTCTCTGAGTGTTCTCAATTACTTTAGCCGCCTCAGCTACCTTTATACTAGTAGCTTTAAAAATCTTTCCGTTATTAATCACACCATAGATATCCGATAGAATTCCAGTTATATCTTCATTCTGACCGGAAACAACCTTAGTAATTTGAGACAGGTTATGCACTGAGTCGCCAGGATTAATTCTTTCAGGAGAATAACCTAACCAAAAATCCTTTCCACAGACTAATCCTGAAACCATCTCAATTATTGGCCCACACTCCTCCTCAGTGACTCCAGGATAAACAGTGCTTTCATATACAACAATTGAACCTGTTTTTATTTTTTCACCAACTAACTTAGATGCTTCAAAAAGAGCAGTTAATTCTGGTTGCTTTTGATCATTTATAGGAGTTGGCACTGTAATAATATAAATATTTATTTCTTTTATTTTATCTGGATCAGATATCAATTTTAACTTTGTATTTTTTAAATCTTGGTAACTAATCTCACCAGTTCTATCATAAAAGTTTTTAAGTTCATCTATTCGTATCTTATTTGAGTCATAGCCAATTACATCATGATAGACTGACAAAGAGTTAGCTAATGGTAGACCAACATAGCCCAGCCCAATCACACAAATTTTATGTTTTTTCATATAACATTTCCTACAAATAAAACTTAATCTAACGCAAGTTTCTTATAATAAAATCTTTTATTTCAGAAAAAGATTGATCACTATCGAGGACATCATGAGGATCTTCTCCTAATAAATTTTTTAAAATTATTGATTTCGAATTCAACCTATCATACATAAAATTTCCACAATTTCCCTCCTGGGATTTAGTGTTGTTTGATGCATAATAGGGATCATTTTCTTTTACTATAGCAAGAATTGGTTCATTTTTTGGAGCATCTATACCCTCCACTAAGGGTGCTCCTGTACATGTCCATTGAGCAATAATCCTACCATTAAATACATTTCCTCTAAATAAAGAAGCTGTTACAGCTCCCTCACTTACCCCAAAAAGAAATAAGTTGTCAAAATCAATCCACTTTATTTCAGCAATTTTCTCTAGTGCATATGTTAATTCAGCTGATCTAAAGTCATAAATAAACAAATTTTCCCCACCTTTCTTAGTTCTCGGATCACACTGCATAGGACGGTAACTTCTAGCAAAACTATCAGGAGCAATAACAACTACCCCTATAGACGATAGCTTCCTAGGAAAAGTACCATCACCAAGCCCAGTACATCCATGAAGATACAAAAGTAAAGGCATTTTATTTTTAAATTCTATTTCTTTTGTTTCAATTTGCTCAACTCTTAAATTAGTTTTTGTAGAATTATTTATCTGGCCTGGAATAAATAGTAACGCTTTCTTCCATGTTAACTCAATATCTGAATAATAATTGGCACTGGTACAACCAGTACATAGTATTATTACATAAAAAATTATAATTTTTTTCATTATCATCCTACTATATAGGTTGGCATTACCCACCAATCATATTTTTCTCTAAATACATTACTTGCCTCATTTAAACTTTTTACACTTTCAAATATTCCAAAACATGTTGGACCACTTCCACTTAGCTTTGCGGAAATACAGCCACTAGATAATAATAATATATTTATTATTTCCATGATTTGGGGAACATAGTTATTTGCAAAAGGAAGTAAATCATTTCTATAATTTTTAAAATTTTCAAAAAAATTACATTTAATAATTGATTTTTTATAACAATGAGACAAGTCAACTTCTGAGAAAACAAGTTTAGTACTTAATTTTTTTTTTGGGTTTACGAGAAGAACTGGATAAGAATAATTTTTTTTCAATGGCAGGCATATATCACCAATCCCTTTGACTAAAGCAGCATTTCCATAAAAGCAGACTGGAAAGTCTGCTCCTAAAGAAATAAATTCTTTTATTAATTTTTTTTTGGACACTCTAATATTCCATAAATCAATAAGACAATTAATTACCGCTGCTGCATCACTTGTTCCACCTCCTAAACCTCCAGCAATAGGTATGTTCTTTTCAACTATAATTTTTGCTCCTAAAGATACTTTATATCTTTTTTTTAATAGCATCACTGCCTTATATACAATATTTTGATCTAAAGGAGGAAGTTCATGCGCCATTGGACCTTCAAAAACAAACTCTAAGTTTTCACTCTCCCAAACAGTGACTTTATCTCCAAATTCAGTAAAGCTAATTAAGCTCTCTAATTCATGAAAATCGTCGCTTCTTTTGGAAAGAATATGCAAAAAAAGGTTAACTTTAGCAGGTGCTTTTTTTGTTACAATTCTTGGTTCATTCATCATAATTGAGTTCTCATTTAAATATATATCCTGAGAATTTTATAGAAATATTTATAAATTTTATATCTTTGTTAAACCTTGTTCAATTCTGATCTTAATTTTAGGAATGGCTTCCTTTTCCGGACCAAACTCTAATGCTCTTTTCCATTGAAAAATTGCTTCTCGATATCTTCCTACACTCCAATACGCGTCGCCAAGATGCTCATTTATTATTGAGTCTTCAGGTTCAAGGGTAACAGCTCTTTCAAGATTTTTAACAGCCTTATCAAATTCACCTAAACGAAAAAAAGCCCAACCCAAGCTATCTACAATATATCCATCTCTTGGTCTTAACATTACAGCTTTTTGAATCATTTTTAGAGCCTCATTCAAATTCTTACCTTGTTCAACCCAAGAATACCCCAAATAATTCATCACAAGTGGTTGATCCGGATTGAGCTCAAGAGCTTTCTTGAAATTTGGCTCGGCTTTTTGCCATTTTTTTGCTCTTTCATATGAAATACCAAGAGAGTAAAAAACCCTCCAGTCTTTTTGATTAATTAATTTTTTTTTATTTATTGCTCTACTATAACTATCTGCTGCCTTATTCCACATTTTTTGGGACCTAAACAGATCACCTAGAGCCTCATAAACTTCAGTAGATTCTGGGTTAGTAATAACATAATCATTTAGAATTTTAAGAGCATCCTTTTCTCTGGATAGTCTATTTAAGTTTCTAGCGATCTTAATTTTAGAGTACTCTCCTAAAGGTGTATCTGATTTAATTTTTTTTAATGGTTCAATCGCTAAGCCCCATTTGCCCCTTTGTTCTAAGATTTCATTTAATAAAATATATGATATATTAGATTTTGGCCGTAAAACTATAGCTAGCCTAACAAACATTGAGCTAAGCACATAGTCTTCTGCCTCAGACAGAGCTTTTGCTGTAGCATAAAAAACTTCAGCAATTCCATCATTAGCATTAGAAATACTCCTTTTAGAATTGTTTTTAAAATAATTATAGCGTGCATGCCGAATAATTGGGTTATATGAGTCTTGTTTTAAATAATTATTTACAACTTCTAAACTTCTATCTTTTTTTCCTATCCTTCGTAAATATAAAGCATAAGATTGAATAGCTCTTACTGAACGTGTATCTTGTTGCTCTATCAGGTTTTCATAAATTTTTTCAGTATCTGGATGATTTATAACATCATAAATCAATGCCTTATGATAAATATTAAAGGCAGTAAGTTTTTCATCAACATTAATTTGACTTATTAATTCATTTATCTGTTTATTATCACCTAAACCAGCGTTAATCCATAACCTTAAAACAGGTTTCAAAAACCTACCTAAGCCCTCAGTTGATATAAATTCTATTTTTTTCAGTGCTGAAGAATAATCCTTATTTTTTATATCAATTGCTAATCCAAATAATTTTATTATCTCTTCATTTTCACGAGAATCTTGTAATGTTTGATAAAGATCTTCAGCCTGCTCTACTTCTCCTGAAATTAATAGTAATTTTATTGTTTTAATTTTTAACTGGTAATTATTTGGATAAACCTCAAGAACATTTTTATAATATTTAGCTGCGTTTACAGCATCGCCCACTTGAGATGCATATGAACCTGCCAAGTAATCTCCATATTTAGGGAAAGCAAAACCAGAATTACTTTTAACAAAATCATCTGCAAGAGCATTATGAGCAATTAAAATGAAAGCTAAAAATGGTAAAATTAAATTATAATTTAAACACAAATCTAAATTTTTTTTTAAATATTCTCTCATAAAAATTCTCAATACAATGAGATCAAATTTATATGATCACATATTTGGGTAATTTGGACCACCCCCACCTTCAGGCACTGTCCAGGTTATATTTTGCTCTGGGTCTTTTACATCACAAGTTTTGCAATGAACACAATTTTGTCCATTAATTACAAATTTTGGATTTTTACCTTCTTCAGTTACGACCTCATAAACTCCCGCAGGACAGTATAGTTGAGAAGGCTCGTTATACTTTGGAAGATTTTTATTAATTGGTATTGAAGAATCATTTAACTTTAAGTGAACTGGTTGATCTTCCTCATGGTTAGTGTTTGATATAAAGACTGATGAGAGCCTGTCAAAAGTTAACTTTCCATCAGGTTTGGGATACTCTATTGGACTAAACTCTGATGCAGGCCTTAATGTTTCATGATCGGCCTTCTGATGTTTTAATGTTCCTAAATTTATTCCGAATGTACTTAGCCACATATCAAACACGCCAAGAAAACCGCCTATTAAAGTTCCGAACTTTGCAAGTAAAGGTTTTGCGTTTCTCACAAGAAACAAGTCATTATAAATCCACGAAGATTTCCAAATTTGTTCAAAATTATCAATAGATTTACCCGAATCATTGAAACTATCAAAAATTGCTTCAGCTGATAATATTCCACTTTTCATTGCATTATGTGTGCCTTTAATTCTTGGAACATTAACCTGTCCAGCAGCACAACCAACAATGATTCCCCCAGGAAATACCATTTTTGGTATCGACTGGAGACCTCCTTCAGTAATAACTCTAGCACCATACGATACCCGTTTACCACCCTCTAGAATTGATGAAATCTTTGGATGTGTTTTAAGTTTCTGAAATTCTTCAAAAGGAGAGATATAGGGGTTTTGATAATTTAAATGGAGAACAAAACCAATAGATATCTGATTGTCTTCGAGGTGATACATAAACCCTCCTCCTCCAGTTTTATTATCTAAAGGCCATCCAACAAAGTGATCTACCTTACCAGGAGTATGTTTATTTTCATCAACTTCCCATAATTCTTTTAAACCCAAACCAAACTTTGGTTTATCGCTTAATTTATCCAATTTAAATTTTTTTATTAACTTCTTAGTTAAAGACCCTCTCGCACCTTCAGCAACAATTATGTTTGGAGCAAGTAGTTCAACTCCAGGTTCAAAGCTATCTTTTTTCGTATTTTTTCTAGAGATTCCCATATCACCCGTAACTACACCTATTACTGAACCTGAATCATCATATACTACATCAGACACAGAAAAACCTGGAAAAATTTCAACGCCTAAATTTTCAGCTTGATCTGATAGCCATCTACAGAGATTACCAAGACTAATTATATAATTACCCTCATTATGCATAAGAGGTGGTAGCAAAAAATTTGGTAATGAAAATGATCTTTTCTTAGTTAAAAAAACAAATCTATCTGAAGATACTTTTGTTTTTAAAGGTGTGCTTTCTATATCAAGATCAGGAAATAATTCAAATAGTGCTTTAGGATCAAGAACAGCACCTGATAAAATATGTGCACCTATTTCTGCTCCTTTTTCTACTACACAAACAGAGATGTCCTTATTTTTTTCATTACTTAATTGCTTTAGTCTAATAGCCGCTGAGAGTCCAGAGGGACCACCGCCAACGATTACTACATCATAATGCATTGATTCTCTTTCAATCGTCTCATCATCTACATTTGTCATAAAAAAATTTCCCTAGATAACTAAAAAAGGATCTGAAGCAGTTACTTTAATATCATTATATTTATATAAATATACAAACTAGAAAATCAATGAAAGTATGTGGTATGATAAAAATCTTATGATAAAAGATCAAAATATATCTTTTTTAAAGTGGCACTTGGAAGCAGGTGTTGATGCTTTATTAGAAGAAAAAACCCAAAATATCGTCAAAAACAGCTCAAATGCTGAAATTAAGATAAATCAGAACCTTGAAAATTATAAGTTAAAGAAAGAAGAAATAAATCACCCTAATACAAAAGAATTTGGTAATTTGAAAGAGTTAAAAATTGCAGTTCAATCATTTAATGGCTGTAATATCAAAAAAACCGCAAAAAACTTAGTTTTTGGAAGCGGAAAAGTTAATAGCCAGTTAATGTTTATTGGAGAGGCACCAGGGGAAGAAGAAGATATATCAGGAGAACCATTTATTGGATCCGCAGGTAAACTCTTAGACAAAATGCTGAATTCTATAGGTGTAAATAGAACAGAAATATATATAACAAATATTATTCCATGGAGACCACCTGGAAATAGAAAACCTAGTTTAGACGAAATTGAGGCATTCAAACCTTTTATATTTAGACATATTGAATTGGTTAAACCTAAAA
>PTLN01000028.1 GCA_002938125.1 Alphaproteobacteria bacterium MarineAlpha2_Bin1 | reverse complement strand
CAATATCCCAACCAGTTAATTGTGAGGCTAATCTGACGTTCTGTCCTCTTCGTCCTATTGCTAGAGATAATTGATCATCTGGTACTATCGACTCTATTCTTCTTGCATCTTCATCTAGAACTACCTTTGTCACTTCAGCGGGCGCAAGAGAATTAACAATAAATGTTGCATCATCTAGCGACCATTGAATGATGTCAATTTTTTCACCCTGCAACTCATTTACAACTGCTTGTACTCTGCTACCTCTCATACCGACACATGCACCCACAGGATCAATTGAAGTATCTTGAGAAGTAACCGCTATTTTAGCTCTACTGCCAGGATCTCTGGCGACAGATTTTATTTCAATAATACCATCGTAAACTTCTGGCACTTCCTGTGAAAATAGTTTAGCCATAAAAGTTGGATGTGTTCTAGAAAGAAAAATTTGCGGACCCCTGGTTTCCCTTCTAACATCGTATATGTATGCTCTAACTCTATCTCCATTCCTAAAATTTTCTCTAGGTAATAACTCATCTCTTCTAATAACAGCTTCTGCTCTTCCTAAATCAACAGTTACATTTCCATACTCAACTCTTTTAACTATTCCATTCACAACTTCTTCGATTCTATCTTTAAATTCTTCATATTGTCTTTCCCTCTCTGCTTCACGAACTTTTTGAACAATAACTTGTTTCGCTGTTTGAGCAGCAATACGACCGAAGTCAATAGGTGGAAGAGGTTCAGCTATAATATCCCCAACCTGAGCATCTGGATTTTGCTCTCTAGCAGTATTAATATTTATTTCTGTAGCTTCATTTTCAACTTGGTTTGAAACTTCTAGGTATCTAAAAAGTTTGATTTCGCCTGTTTTTGAGTCTATTTCAGCACGTATTTCATTATCTGCACCATATTTAGATCTTGCAGCTTTTTGAATTGCTTCTTCCATAGCAGAAATAACCATTTCACGTTCAATGGACTTTTCCCTAGCTACTGCATCTGCAATTTGCAACAACTCCAAACGGTTCTGACTAGTTATTGTATGTTCAGCCGTCTGTTTTTCCATAGCAAAATCTCTCTTTCTTTAATTTGTTAAATTTTTCATTAGCTTTTTTTGATATTTCAATTAATTCTGATGTAAGGACTAACTTTGCTTCAAGAATATTTTTCCTATCTATCTCAATAATTTCGTTAGAAGTATTCAGACCTAACTTGTCACCTTTAATAAAAATTAACTTCCCACTAAATGATTTTTTTCCCAAAAATTTTTTTATAAACTTTAATTTAATTTCAAATCCAGTAAATCTGTCAAAATCTTTTTCTGTCATTAAAGGACGATCGATACCTGGAGAACTAACTTCTAAATTATAATTTGGAGGCAAATAATCTAAAGTGTCTAATAATGGTGAAACTTCATAACTTATTGAGGCACAATCTTTTGCATTTACTCCCCCATCACCATGAATGAAACTTAGATATGCATCTTTATGTTCGATCATAATTTGCAATATTGTTGGCTTTCCATCTTTAAAAATTTTAAAACGAACAACTCTAAAACCTTTTTTTTCCACAACTGGTATTAGTAGTTTTCTCAATTTATTTATTACTAAATCCATCTTCATAAAAAAAGTGGGCTTTCGCCCACCTAAGTCCCAAACCACCAATTTCAATAAACCTATCCCAGATAATAATTATTTAAACTTACTCTTCAAGTGTTATAAATGCTTAGTCTTTATAAATTTTAAGAAAATAGGAGAAATTCCTCTTTTTTTTGCTTTTATTTCGTATCTAGTATCAGCCCAAATAATAGGTTTTTTCAACCAGTCCTCACGTTTTTCAGCAGCCCATTTAAAGGAAGGATGGTTCTGAAAATGCAAAAGCGCAAATCTACAGTATTCTCTATCATCCGAAGCAAACCATAAAATTCCATTATTTATCAATAGTTTAGAAAATATATCAATTATTTCTTTCTGAATTATTCTTCTTTTATGATGTCTAGATTTAGGCCACGGATCTGGAAAAAGTATATAAATACTATCAAAAGCATTATGTGGAAGCAGATGGAATATTTTTGTTATATCACCAGGAAAAAATTTGATGTTTTTGAGATTATTCTTACTAATTTTTGAAGATAACGAAGCAAGTCCGTTGATATATTGTTCTACCACTAAGAAACCTTTTTCTGGACTTTCAATTGCCTGACTTACAATAAACTCTCCGGATCCGCACCCTATTTCAAGGCTTAAAGGAAAATATGATGACGTAAAAATATTTTTTGAAAAAATATTTTCAACAGTAATGGAATTTGTTTTTTTAACTCTATTTAAAATATCGCTTTTGGTTTTGCTTAGAGTCCTCCCGAATTTCCTACCCCTATAACTTAATAGTTTTTCACGTACTAAAATAGAATTATTATTGCTTGAATTTATCAAGATAAATTAGATTTCAGCTCGTCTACTAAATCAAGTTTTTCCCATGAAAAACTTCCATTCTGCTCTGGTTCACGGCCAAAATGGCCGTAAGTTGCGGTTTTTTTATATATAGGCCTATTTAGCTGTAAGTGTTCTCTTATACCTCTTGGGGTCAAATCCATTACTTTTTTTATTACTTTCTCTATTTTATCATCTGAAACATGACCAGTTCCATAGGTATCAACATAAACTGACAATGGATGCGATACACCAATCGCATAAGATAGTTGTATGGAGCACCTATCAGCAAAATTGGAGGCAACAATATTTTTTGCTAAGTATCTTGCTGCGTAAGCTGCTGACCTGTCTACTTTTGTTGGGTCTTTTCCTGAAAAAGCTCCGCCACCATGAGGGGCCGCACCACCATAGGTATCAACAATAATTTTTCTTCCTGTTAAACCGGCATCACCATCTGGACCACCTATAACAAATTTTCCAGTTGGATTAACAAAAAAGTTTTTTTCATTACACATCCATCCCTCTGGAAGAGCTTTAATAACGTATGGCTCCACTATTGATCTTATCTCTTCTTGAGAAAGATCTTCATCATGCTGAGTTGATAATACTATTGAGGACGCTTCAACTGGTTGACCATTTCTATATTCTAATGTTACTTGACTCTTAGAGTCTGGTTTTATTCCTTTAATTCCTCCAGAGTGTCTTGCATCGGCTAAAAGCCTAAGAATTTTATGTGAATAAAAGATTGGTGCAGGCATTAGTTCTGATGTTTCTCTGCATGCATACCCGAACATAAGGCCTTGATCTCCTGCGCCCTCATCTTTATTGCCAATTGCATCTACACCTTGGGCAATATCAGGTGATTGATTATGAACATAGATTTCTACCTCTGCATTTTTCCAGTGAAATCCTTCTTGCTCATAGCCAATACTTTTCACTGTTGTACGAGCTATATCTTCAATTTTATTTAAAATTTCTTCTGGCCCTCTTACTTCTCCAGCTAAAACAATTCTATTAGTTGTAGTTAAAGTTTCAACTCCTACTCTAGACTCAGGCTCAACTTCTATGTAAGCATCAACTATGGCATCAGAAATTTGATCACATATTTTATCAGGATGACCTTCTGAAACTGACTCGCTAGTAAAAAAATAATTACTTCTTGACATTGTTTATCCATAACATTTTGAAAAATAAATAATCATAATATCTATCTTTTAATTATTTAATTCAATTAAAAATTAGTTTTTTTTCGTATAAAACAAATTTTATTAGTTATTAAATATTTTTTTTATTGCTTGAAACAAAAAAACAGAAGAAATAATTAATATTCCTAACGTAAAAACTAAAATATCCCCTAATCTAGAATATATGGTCCTTTGCAAATTTCCTGGCAAAAAATAATCAATCACACCAAACTTTCCGTAGGGAAGAGATTTTAAAACTCTTCCATAAGAATCGACAACCGCGGAGATACCCGTATTTGATACTCTTACTAAAGGTAAACCCTCTTCAATTGTTCTCAACCTAGCCATTTCAAAATGTTGGCGTGGACCAGCAAAATTTCCAAACCAGGCATCATTTGATAAAGATAGCAACCATTTGGGTCGGTTTTTAGAATGTGTAACTTCTCCCGGAAAGATTGCTTCAAAACAAATTAAGGGACTAAACGAGGGAAGATCGTTTAATTTTATTGTTTTAGGCCCAATACCTCTCGAGTAGTCAATAGGTCCGAAAACTATTTTACTAAAACCAAAGTAATCAAAAATCTTTCTTAGCGGCAAATATTCTCCAAAAGGAACTAAATGAAACTTATTATATGTATCTAATATTTTTAATTTATTGTTTAATACTACAATACTATTATATAACTTTATCTTTTCTGAGTCATTTTGAAAAAAAATTGCTCTAGGCATTCCAGTTATCAACATAGCATCCTCGCCTAATAAATCATCTATTGCGTCCTTATTAATTATTTTATTTTTTGATGTGAAGGTTAAAGCTGTTTCTGGCCAGATAAATAAATCTACGTCGTTAAAACCCTCGTACTTACTTAAGGAGTAATGTTTCATGAAGTTTTTATATTTTAAACTTTCTATCCATTTTTCATTTTGGGCTATATTTGGTTGCACTAATCTCAATTTGATATTTTGGAATTGATTTATTGAATTATCTAATTTATTTGATCCCAAAAAATGTAATATTAAGATAATTAATACACCTAAGAGGGGTAAAATTAAATTTTGTTTTTTCTTCGATCCAACTAATGAAAAAGAAGATCCTAAAAAAACAGCTAATAAAGATAGCCCATAAACACCAATTATAGATGCGATTTGGGATATTGTTAAAAAACTACTAAATGAATATCCAATTAAATTCCATGGAAAGCCAGTCAAAATATTTCCTCTAAGCCATTCAAAAAATACCCATATGACTGGAAATACAAGTGCTAGTTGAACACTGTTTTTTGATAAAAAAACTGAAACTATAGAGACAAAACCAATAAATATTGATAAAAAAGCCGGAAAAATAAATATTGAAAAAGGAATTAACCACGCGTTTTTTGCAGGGTCTACGAGCATAGGATAAGCCATCCAATGCAAACCAAAAATAAAAAAACCAAAACCAAAAAACCACCCTACTAAAAAAGATATTCTTAAATTTTTACATCCACTTAGTAGCCATAACAAACCAGTAAAACTGATTATAAGTGTAGGAAAAAAATTGAAAGGTGGTATAGCAATTACAGATAAAGAGCCAAATATAAATGAGGAACCATATCTCTTATAGCTATTACTGTCTCTCAGATAATTTCTGACTTTATTTAAAGTTTTAGCAAAAATACTCTAATCTCTTTCGTCTTTGATTTGAGTTATCTTTCTTATTATAAGTTTTTTTACTCTCCTTGCATCTGCTTGAGTAATTTCAAATTCGAAACCACCATTATGAGAAATCACTTCACCTCTTTGAGGAACTCTTCCTGCTAATGAAGCAACCACACCAGCAACGGTATCAATTTCTTCGTCATGATGTTCAGGCAGAAAATCAGCCCCTAATGATTTTTCAACATCAGCAGTGGAGGCTCTTCCGGATGCTTCAATAGTTCCATCAGACAAAATATTAAATAATGGCTTTTCATCCTCGTCGTGTTCATCCTCTATATCTCCTACAATGGATTCCACCAAATCTTCAATAGTGACAAGACCATCAGTACCACCATATTCATCAACAACTAGGGCCATGTGCAACCTTTTAGTTCTCATAGTTAGAAGTAAATCTGGAACAGACATGGATGGAGGAACAAATAGAGCTTCTTTTAAATGTGAAGATAGTTTGAAGGCTTTTCTTCTATCCCAAAATTTAACTATATCTTTAATATGAATTACTCCAGATACATCGTCCAAATTATCTTTGTAAACCGGCATTCTAGAGTGAGATTCTTTTTGGAATGCTTTGATTATTTTATCTATAGAACTTGATAAGCCTACAGCAACTATATCTGCTCTAGGTATCATTACATCATTAACTTTCAAATCACCAAAGGAGAGTAGGTTTCTTAATAATAACTTAGACTCTTCATCTAATTCTCCTTGCTCTTCTTCGTGCTGTTCAATTAGATTTTTCAAATTATTTGAATTAGTATCACCTTCATTTTTCAAAAAACCAAAATTTAGAAGTCGTTCTACAAGAGTTTTTTTTAGCTGAAAAGAGGATGTGGAAGGACTATCAGTATCAGAAATATTTTTTTTATTTAAATTATTTTCTTTCATAAATTTTTAATCAATTAATTCGGTACAATAAGGATTTTTATAACCCAGCACACTAAGTACCTTTATTTCAATTTCCTCCATAACTTTAGAATCTAGTTCCTCTTTATGACTATAACCTAAAAGGTGAAGTAGCCCATGTATTATAAGATGAATTAAATGCGCACTTAAAGTTTTTTTTTGATTATATGATTCTTTGTATACACTCTCATAACCTATAGCAATATCTCCCAAATATCTCCTTTTAAGCTTAAACAAAAAAGTAGAATCATTTTCCTGAGAAAATGCTAAAACATTAGTAGGATTTGGCTTTCCACTATACTTGTGATTTAAATCTTTCATTTCTAAATCTGAAGTAAGTCTAATGGATAATTCTATCTGTTTATCTATTTCTATTTCATTAATAGTTTTAATTACCGCTAATTCTACTTTAGAGACTAGTCCAGGCTCGAGCTTTTGCCATTCCTTATAATCAATAATAATATTAACTGCTGGACTTTCCAAATTCACTTTATTTCTTTCATCAGTTTTAATTTTTTTTCAGAATTCTCATAGGCTTCAACCATTTTAATAACTAATTGATTTCTAACAACATCTTTACTATTAAATTTAACAAAAGCTATGTCATCAATTTTTTTGAGTATTTCTGTTGCTTGCTTTAAACCTGATAATTGATTATCACTAAGGTCAATCTGAGATAAATCTCCTGTCACAACCATCTTTGCATTTTCACCTATTCTTGTAAGTAACATTTTCATTTGCATAGGTGTAGTATTTTGAGCCTCATCTACAATGATATATGCATTAGCTAAGGTTCTACCCCTCATAAATGCAAGTGGAGCAACTTCTATTTCTCCACTTTCTAACTTTCTAAAAACTATCTCAGCAGGAAGCATGTCATAAAGTGCATCATATAGCGGTCTAAGATATGGATCAACTTTGTCTTTTAAATCTCCTGGCAAAAAACCAAGTCTCTCTCCAGCTTCAACTGCGGGCCGTGAGAGAATTATTCTATTTACCTCACCGTTTAAAAGAGATTGTACTGCAGCTGCTACTGCTAAATATGTTTTGCCAGTTCCCGCTGGTCCTATGGCAAAAACTAATGAGTTTTCTTTCATAAGATTAAGGTATAATTTTTGATTCAAAGATCTAGCAACAATCTTTCTTTTTGAAGTAGTTATATAAACTGGTTCGCCCGAAACATTTTCTGTTTTACCAATTGTCATCTTTAACTCACCCTCAACATCACCCAAACTAATTTCAGAACCTTCTTTTAATCTTGCATACAAGTTTTTAAGGATTAAACCTACATTTATACAATTATTTGACTCTCCAAATATCTCTAAGTGATTGCCTCTATAATTAATTTTGGTATCAGTGTTTTTTTCTAATAATAAAAGATGTTCATCCTCCCTTCCATATAATGCAGGTAGTAATGAATTATCGTCAAAAGTAAATGAATGCATAATGAAATTATATAATTTTTATTTTTTCCAAATTTTTAATTTACCAAACGAGCATTTAAACAATTGCTATCTACACTTTCAACAAATACATTAAATGTTTGACCAATTAAACTTTCTCTACACTTAATTTTAACTGGTTGTAGATACTCAGACTTTCCTATAAACTCATCTCTTGTATCAGTAAATTTTTCAAGTAAGATATTTAATTTCTTCCCAACAAAAGATGAATTAAATCGTGACCTCTCATTATTTAGTACTTTTTGGAGATCGTGAAGTCTACTTTTTTTAATTTCTTCAGGGATTTGATTATTTTTAATTGAGGCAGGTGTTCCAGGCCTTGGACTATATATAAAGGAAAATGACTGAGAAAATTTTACTTCTTCTACTAATTTAAGAGTACTTTGAAAATCTTTTTCTGTTTCTCCTGGGTATCCTACTATAAAATCACTTGAAAAAGAAATTTCAGGCCTAGCTTCCTTTAATGAATGAATAATTTTTTTATAATCATTAATATTATGACCCCTATTCATATCTTTGAGTATTTTATCTGATCCTGATTGAACAGGAAGGTGAATTAATGGCATCAACTTTTCTTGATACCCAAAAAGATCAATTAGGTTTTTTTGCATATCTCTTGGATGTGAAGTAGTAAATCTTATTCTATCTAAATTTTCAATTTCAGCTATTTTATTAATTACATAATCTAAACCAACCTCTACTCCATTATTTGCCATACCGTGATATGCGTTAACATTTTGTCCTAGCAGCGTAATTTCTCTCACACCCGTAGAAACCAAAATTTTTGCTTCAGCTATTATCTCTTCGACAGATCGAGAATATTCTGAACCTCTTGTGTATGGGACCACACAAAATGTACAAAATTTATCACAACCCTCTTGAACAGTAAGAAATGAAGATAATTGATTTCTTTTTATATTAATTTGAGGAAGAAGTTTAAATTTTTCCTCTGGCGGAAAGGAAATATCTATTTCTGCTTTAACAAATTCATCTACTTTTTTTAATAACTCTGGAATCTTATGGTAAGTCTGAGGGCCCACCACTATATCAACAAAAGGGGCACGCTTTAATATTTCATCTCCTTCTGCTTGAGCAACACAACCTGCAACTACAATAAACATTTTTTTACCGTCAAGATTTTTTTTTGTTTTTAACTTTCTCAACCTTCCAAGATCTGAATATACTTTTTCTCCAGCTTTTTCACGTATATGACAGGTATTAAGGATTACTAAATCAGCATCATCAGGATTATCAATTGACGAGTAACCACTTTTACTCAAAATTTCTAGCATTTTATCTGAGTCGTATACGTTCATTTGACAACCGAAGGTTTTTATAAATATATTTTTACTCAATCATTTTCTCTCATAGGTTAATATTTGCAAGAAAGTCTTTTTATAAACTATTTTATTCATTAGAGTCGACCAGATATTGCTCTTGATAAACCATTTGATATTAATTCTTCACAGTGCTCAGATAAATCTTTTCTTGAATTAAAATCTCCTATTGTTTGTGGATCATGAAAAATTATTACCGATTCAGCTGGCCCTGCTAGAAGTAAAGTTAAAATATGTGATATTAGACTCATTTCACCAAACCAAGCAAATAAAGGCCTTTCATTTAAACCGGCCGGTAGACCATTTATACCAGTGTAAGCAATGGTTATTGGTTGTATAGTTATTTTATATTCTTTTTGGTTTAATTCTGCTAGAGAAAATAAGCTAGACTTGAATGGCAAAACTTTTTTCCCATCACTGCTTGTTCCCTCAGGGAATAAAAGTAAATTATCCCCCACCAACAATCTCTTAGCCATAGTTTTTTTTTGTGCTATTAAGTCTTTCATAGAACGTTCAATAAATACCGTCCTCTGAAGTTGAGCCAATATGCCAAAAAAAGGCCAGTCTTTAACTTCTTTTTTTGCAACAAAGCTAACCTTTAAAGATGAGCTAATTACTAAAATATCTAGCCATGAAATATGATTAGATACAATTAAAAGAGGTTTTCTGGAAGTACACTTTCCATATTTTATTACTCTTAAACTAATTAACCTTATAACAAACTTATGATAGTGATGAGGAATAAATGCTGGTTTGAGATTAAGTGCTACAGCTACAAACTGAAAAATAATCAAAACTAGTGTTACTAAAAAAAATATTGAAAGGATCAAGAATACTCTTATGAAGCTCATTAAAATTTAATCCTATTCACTTAATTAATTATAAACTTTATTATTCTTGATCTTTTGGCACGCCATATAATTCAAGTCTATGATCAACTAATTTGTAGCCTAATTTATCTGCTATAATTTTTTGAAGTTCTTCTATTTCTTCATCTCGAAATTCAATTACTTGACCAGTTTTTAAATTAATTAGATGATCGTGATGTTCTTCGGGGGTTATTTCGTACCTCGCTCTGGTTCCGCCAAAATCAGAGCTACTTATTATCCCAGCATCTTGGAATAACCTTACTGTCCTATAAACAGTTGCAATTGAAATCTCCGGGTCAATGGTGATTGCTCTCTCATGTAGTTTTTCAACATCTGGATGATCGTTTGATTCTGAAATAACCTTAGCAATAGTTCTTCTTTGACCAGTCATTCTTAACCCTTTATCAACACAAATTTTTTCAATACTTTGAGCCATATACTCTATTTAACCCCTTAAATTTATAATAGACATGTGTAAATTTATTTATAATAACTATAATATAACAAAAAACTTTTAAGGATTCTATATGTGCGATAAAAATAAATTTTTTATTGATGTAACCAAGGAAATCTGCCCAATTACATTTGTGAGAGTTAAAATTAAACTTGAATCCATGCCCTCAGGTAAAAAATTAGAGGTTAAATGTCAAGGAAAAGAGGCCTTTGAAAATATTTGTAACTCGGTTTTAAATAGTGGTCATAATATCTTATCGAAAAAATCTTCTCCTAGTTTCAATAGCTGTACAATTAATATTAGGAAGACATAATTATTTTCTTCATAACAAAAGCATCTTCATATTCTCCTAAATTATTTTGATAGTACCTCTCTCTTATATTTATTTTTTTGAATCCTAATTTTAAATATAAATTTATTGCATTTGTATTTTTGGTTGATACCTCTAAAAAGATATTTTCTTTTTTTTTTATTTTGTAAATATTTATTATATGCTTTAGGCAGAAAAAACCTATTCCTCTTTTTCTGAAATCATTTTTAATACCAAACTTAATTATTTCAACCTCTTTACAGGCAATCGAAAAAATTCCAATACCTATTGGAATTTTATTCTTGTTGTAAAACAAGAAAGTTTCAATATATGTTAAATCAATAAACTTTAAAAAGTTTTCTTTAGACCAGTTTTCTTGGAAAATATTAGTGTAAATATCATAAAATAAAAATTTTTTTTCTAAACTTTTAATTTTGCACAAATAGTATTTTTTTTTCATAATTAACTATGTGTTTAAATATATTGGTTCACAACTATAGTTTTTTAAATCTTTATTATTTTCTATCAAATCATTCAAAATATAAGAAATTAAGGTTGAAGGTAAAAATTTTCCTGATTTATTTTTGTAGAAACTTATATGGTATTTATCTTTTAGATTATTAATATGTTCAATCAAGTTACCTGTTACAATGAACTCTTTTTTGGATAGAAAACTTATTAATTCCTTGTAAGTTATTTTCTTAGGGGTACTTTTAGGTTTTGCTAAATGATTGAAATCTTGAAAATATAGCTCATCACCTCTTGCTTTATTTATAACTATTATATCTCTCGGATTATCAATATTAATACTTGCTTCATAGGCTAATATGTGTAGGGTGCTAAATCCGATAATTGGTTTTTTTAATGATAAGGCTAGCCCCTTGGCTACAGCAATACCCACTCTGACTCCAGTAAAACTTCCAGGCCCCCTTGAAATACCTATTAAATCTATATCTTTGAATTGAATTTTTGCTTTTTTAACCTGATCTTGTAAAATAGGCATAATAAGTTCGGAAGATCCAAGATTTTGAAATAATATTTTCTCTGATAGAACTTTTCTATTTTTAGAAATAGTTAAAGAACATGAATTAAGTGATGTGTCAAAAGATAGAATTAACATAATTTATAGTAAGTTGTATTTATTATGAAATTAATTGAAATTTTACCCGATCAACAAAATATTTTAATTTCCCTAGCATATGCAAGTAATAATAACTTTATCGGTAAAAAAATATACAAAAGAGAAAAATCCTTTTTAAGAGAAGAAGCATTTTTAGCCTTAAACAAAACAATAAATATTGCAAGTAAAATGGGCTTTAAAATTAAGATATTTGATACTTTTCGTCCAGTAGAGGCTCAAAAAATTATGTGGAACTTTAACCCAAATCCTAAATATATTGCTGATCCCAAATTTGGTTCTCCTCATTCAAGAGGAGTAGCGATAGACTTAACACTATGTACAAAAGATAATATTGAATTAGATATGGGTACTCCATTTGATAGCTTCAGCGAGAAATCTCACCATGACTGTTTGGATTTTGACTATGAAATTCTTAAAAATAGGAGTTTACTTTTAGGAATTATGGCTTTATCAGGTTGGGATTTTTACAAAAACGAATGGTGGCACTACCAACTTTCTGAAACAAAAAAATACCCTCTTTTAAGTGATAAAGCAGCAGGAACTAACTTATTATGAAAAAAAATATAATCAGTATTTCTCTAACTTTACTTTTATTTCTAACTTTTTTAAACCAGAAAGCCTACCCTGAAGATTATAGTAGTTCTGCTTCTATTCTTCTTTATCATAGATTTGGAGAGGATAAATATCCGAGTACAAGTTTAAGTATTGAGCAACTTGAAAAACATATAGAAATTCTCTCAAAACCTGAATATAATGTAATGCGTTTAGAAAATATAGCCTCAGCTATTACAAGAGGCGAAAGTTTACCTGATAAAACCATAGCAATATCTATTGATGACGCTTTCAAATCTGTTTATACAGTTGCTTGGCCAAGATTAAGAGAGGCAAATCTTCCTTTCACAGTATTTGTCAGTACTGAAACTATTGATAATAAATATACCAGTATGATGAATTGGGATCAGATAAAAGAATTACATAAATCAGGAGTTACAATAGGCAATCATCTATCTTCCCATGAAAGCATGATCCATCTTGATTCTGTTACATGGAAAAATAAAATAGATTTTGCTCAAAAGAGACTTACAGAAATTTTAGGTGAAGAACCATCTCTATTTGCGTATCCTTATGGGGAAGCAAATATAGAAATGAAATCTTTTTTAAGAGAAAGAGGTTATGCTGCAGCTTTTGGTCAGCATTCTGGCGTTGCTTCAGAATACTTAGATCCATTTTTTCTTCCTCGGTTTTCATTTAATGAAAAATATGGCGGTTTAGATAGACTTAAACTAGCAATTAATGCATTACCAATCCCTATAAAGGATATAATTCCAAAAAAAATAATTATTGAAAATAATCCACCTTTTTTAGGTTTTACAGTTATTGACAATACGTTAAACCTTAATAGGCTTCAATGTTTTGCTTCCAGGCAAAGCAAGCCCTCTATTATAGATATACTACCTGGTAAAAGAGTTGAAATTCGTTTCCAAGAAAAATTCAAGAAGGGTAGAAACAGAGTTAATTGCACTCTTCCATCAAAAAATAATAGGTGGCACTGGCTAGGCTTCCAATTAATATCTAAAAATAGTCCCTAAATCTGACGTTATCAAATCTTTGTAAATTATTGGAGGCCATTATTGATTTTACTAATTTAACATAGTTGTTTCTTTTTTCAGAATAATTGTGAAGAGTTTCTGCAAGTGAATAACTATTTAAATTTAAATTTGTATTTATATTCATTTTCTCTCTCATATCCCTAAACTTTTTATATGCACTATGATAGTTTAAATTAAAAATATACTGCTTTACAGATTGTTCCAATTTTTCAAAAGATTTTATTTCATGTTGTTCACCTGGGGACCTATTCAAAGGAACGAGTCCAGTCCCACTTTTAAAAGTCCATTGACCAAAAATAGCATTTCCATTCTTTGCAAACCTAGAAGTTCCCCAGCCGGATTCAATAATCGATTGGGCCAGCGCTAGAGATGGTGGGATAGTATTATGCCTGTTTAACAAACCTTTAAAATCATAAGGCTCTAAATCATAAAGTTTAAATTTATTTAATAACCATATTTTCTCAGTTAAATATAACTTTGCTCCAATTCTATTTTTATTTTGCAAAGATAGGATAAAAGTTCTGTCATTTTCTATTTCTTCATTTGCCTGAAGAATTAATGGTAAAATTATTTTTATAAATAAACTTTTCTTCTGACTTATAGATTTTACTTTATCTATATCAAATGGTAATTTTGAAACATATATCCTTGGGACCGAGTCTCTTCTTTTAGCAACGTCATCTAACTCAAAGTCTATTTTTTTGAAAGTTTTAATTAAATCAAATGAAGTAGGAACAAATACTGCAAACTCATTAAAATAATTTAGTTTAAATAAATTTGGACCAATTGCTGGAGACACAAAATTAGATTGTTTTTTAATTTTTCCTCTCACAACAGTTGCAGAGTGAGTTACAACAGATGGGACAAAGAATTGCGATACAAATATAACACTTAATACAACAAATATTATATTTCTAACACCCTTTTTATTTAAAACTTTATCTTCCATAATTCTATAAATAATTTTTAGATTTAATAAACTTGAACCTAATTAAATTTAATAAACTTGAACCTAATTAAAGTGTTTAGAGGTTAAAATAATATTAACCATATTAATACTATAAATAGTGTATATATTTTTCTATAACACAATATAAAGTGCATAACCACAAAAATTGGTTATGCAAATGCTAAAGGACTGATTATTAGCAATTTTTTACCGAGATATTTTATTTGACTGACCTATCGGACAATAATAGACATGAAATATGGCTTTTTTTTATCATTTCAAGTAAGAAAATATACAACTTTTCAGGATAACTCATCTATTTGATCATCAGTTAAGTCACCAGGGACAACAGTAACAGGTATTCTAATACCTGACGACCGCCCAACTAACTGCGATACTAAAGGGCCAGGCCCGTCTGCGCCTGAGGCAGAACCAAGAACAAGAATCTTTATATCTAAATTTTTATCAATAAGATCCATAACCACCTTATCCGTTTTACCCTCTACAATTAGAGATTCAGTCTCTATTCCCCATTGATCTTTAATTTCATGACATAACCTTGAAAGCAAATCTGTAGCATCATCCTTTGCTTCTTGTCTCATTCTCTCTTCTACAGCTAACCAATGCTGAAAATCTGCAGGGTAAATTACTTTCAACATTAAAACTGTCCCTTGAGTTCTAGAAGCTCTTCTACACGCAAAACGAAGCGATTTTCTACATTCTGGAGTATCATCCACAATTACCAAGAGTTTCCTTTTATTTTCGGCAATAACCACTTTTTTTCACCTCTGTATGAAAATCTAAAAAATATGATTTATTAAGTTAAAAAACCAACAATATTTTTAACTTCGTTTACAACTGGTCTAGAAATTTCCTTAGCTCTTTCTGCACCATCTTTTAAAATCTTATCTAACTCATCTTTATTATTTAATAATTCTTTTATTTCTTTACCTACAGGCTGAAGTTCTTCAATAATACATTCAGTAAGGTCATCTTTCAAAACAGAAAAAGAACCTCCACCATAATCTTTAATAATATCCTGAAGGGATATACCTCTCAAAGCAGCAAAAATACCAATTAAATTTTTTGCTTCTAACCTATTAGATAGTTCAGAAGATGAATCTGGAACTGGAAGAGAGTCTGTTTTAGCTTTTTTAATTTTTGCAGAAATTTTTTCAGCAGAGTCTGTAATATTTATTCTAGAAAAGTCGGACTCATCAGATTTACTCATTTTTTTTGAACCATCTCTTAAGTTCATTACTCTTGTTGCTTCTCCTAAAATTAAAGGCTCAACAAGTGGAAAAAAGTCAGTTTTATAATTATCATTAAAAGAAGTAGCAATATCACGAGTTAATTCAAGGTGCTGCTTTTGATCATCTCCAACAGGAACATGTGTTGCCTTATAAGCCAGTATATCAGCTGCCATTAGATTTGGGTATACATACAAACCAGCTGATGCTTTTTCTCTGTTTTTGCCAGCTTTATCCTTAAATTGAGTCATACGATTCAACCATCCAATTTTTGCAGTACAATTAAATATCCATGCTAATTCAGCATGCATAGCCACCCTGCTTTGATTGAATAATATTGAATTATTTATATCTATACCTGATGCTATTAGAATAGAAGCAACTTCAAGAATATTTCCAATCAATGTTTCCGGCTTCTGGAAAGTTGTAATTGCATGCATATCAACAATACAATAGATACATTCATATGAGGACTGGAGTTTGACCCAGTTTTGAACAGCGCCTAAGTAATTACCTAAATGCAAATTGCCAGTTGGCTGTATACCAGAGAAAATTCTATCCAATTATTTATTCCCTATTAACTAATTTGACTTTTTCATATTTGATTTTAAATTTACAAAACTCATTACTTTTAAAATCTTTGAAATTAACATATAAACTAATAGTCCAGATAAAACTAATAAAATTAATATAGAAATTTTATTAAAATATTCCAAATTTTCATTAATAATAAAGACTTTTGTAAATATAAGGAATAAAACCATTATAAGAGACGAAAATAATATTTTAACTATTGTTTTAATCAAATTATAATCTGGTATCCACCAATTCTTATAAATTAAAATTATTGATAGTAATACCACATTAAACCATGAGCTTATCGCCGTTGCTATTGCTAAACCTACATGCTGAAAATATTGGATCAAAAAATAATTTAA
>PTLN01000027.1 GCA_002938125.1 Alphaproteobacteria bacterium MarineAlpha2_Bin1 | reverse complement strand
GTTCTTGTTCTTGTAGAGCTTTCAAAGAAGAGATTAATAAGAGTTTTACCCTTTAATTTTGAAATTTTTTTATCTTGTGATTTATTGAGAGAAACATAATTTTCTGATAAGTCTAGTATTAAATTAATATCCACAGGAGATAAATCTTCAATAGATAATATGTTATTCTGAGAGAAGTCAGTTATTTTAATATGTTTCATAAAATTTACCTATAGCCTTTTAAGATATTAAACTGCAAGCAGTTTTTAATAAATTATGGTAACTGATTTATATGATCTAGTGCTCCTTGAAGTATAAATGCAGCAGCCTCTTTGTCTATAATCTTTTTTCTTTTATTTCTAGACAAATCAAGTTTAATTAGTTGTTTATTTACAGCCGTTGTTGACATTCTTTCGTCCCAAAAAAAATTGGAAAGTTGAAAGAAGTTTCAATATTTGAAGCAAACTGCTTAATTGATTGACACATTGGCCCTTCTGAACCATCCATATTTAGTGGATAGCCTAAAATTATTCCTCCAACATCTCTTTTTTCAATAACTAATTTTAAACTATTAATATCCATCCTCAAGTTTTTCCTTTTTATTATATTTATTGGAGTAGCAATAAGGAGTTTCCTGTCAGAAATAGCTACTCCTATGGTCTTAGAGCCCAAGTCTAATCCAAGTAATCGTGTTCCAGGATTTAATTTTAATTTTCTGATATTGCTTAGTAACATTGTCGGTGATAAGTTCATTTTCAGTATTAGTTTTAATATATTATCTCATTAATTAACTTTGGTAAAATTATTATGACAATTGAAAGAAAAACAGTAGAAAAAATATCTTCTTTAGCAAAAATAAAGCTAAAAGATAAGGAGACCTCTGAATTAACAAATGACTTATCCCAAATTATGGAGTGGATTGATCAACTTAATCAGATTGACACTAAAAATACGCCACCATTAACAGGAGTGATTCAAACCAATTTATATCAAAGAGAAGATTTAATTTCTGAAGATAAAAAGCTAGAAGAAATATTAAAAAATTCACCAGAAACAACCGAGAGTTTTTTCGTTGTACCAAGAGTTGTAGATTAATGAGCTTAATTAACGATTTAACTATTTCACAAGCCAGAAAAGGTTTGGTAGAGAAAAAATTTTCAGCTGAAGAGCTTGTGGAGTCTTTTATTACTGAGATTGAGAGTTCAAAAAAACTTAATTCCTATATTTCTTATAATTTTGAATCAGCAATTAAGGAAGCTAAAAAAAGTGATATAAGAATTGCTAAAGGAGATGCTAGAGATTTAGAGGGAATTCCAATTGCAATTAAAGATTTGTTTTGTACAAAAGGTATTAAAACAACTGCAGCCTCCAAAATGCTATATAATTTTGTACCTCCATACGAGTCAACTGTAACTCAGAACTTATTAAATGCAGGTTCAATATTCCTTGGAAAAACTAATCTTGATGAGTTTGCAATGGGGTCATCTAACGAAACAAGTTTTTTTGGTCCTTGTATTAATCCTTGGAAACCAATAAAGGAAGTACATAATTATGTTCCTGGTGGTTCAAGTGGAGGTTCAGCAGTAGCAGTTTCAGCGAATCTCTGTTTAGGCGCTATTGGAACAGATACAGGAGGTTCGATAAGACAGCCAGCCTCATTCTGTGGCATAATAGGTCTTAAACCAACATACGGAAGATGTTCTAGGTGGGGAATAGTTGCATTTGCTTCTTCTCTTGATCAAGCTGGTCCTATGACTAGAACAGTTGAAGACGCAGCAATACTTTTAAATAACATGGCAGGTTATGACTCAAAAGACTCAACATCAGTAAATAAAGTTGTTCCAAATTTTGAAAAATCAATATTAAAAAATATCAACAAACTAAAATTTGGAATACCTAAGGAGTATAATTTGGAGGATTCTAACCCGGAAGTTAAAAATTTATGGGAAAAAGGAATTAATTTAATTAGGCAAGGTGGGGGAGAGGTTGTTGATATTTCTCTTCCACATACTAAATATGCTCTACCATCCTATTACATAATTGCACCCGCAGAGGCTTCATCTAATTTATCAAGATATGATGGTGTTAGGTACGGTCATAGAGTAGATGGAGGAAGCTTAGAAGAACTTTATGAAAATACAAGAGGGGATGGCTTTGGTGATGAGGTAAAAAGAAGAATTCTAATTGGTACATATGTTTTATCAGCTGGTTATTATGATGCTTACTATATTAAAGCTCAAAAAATTAGAACACTTATTTATAAAGACTTTGAAAATGTATTTAAAGATATAGATGTTATATTTACCCCTACAACACCAAATTCAGCCTTTCCAATTGATGCAAAAATTGATGATCCAATTTCGATGTATATGAATGATCTTTTAACTGTTCCAGCAAACATGGCAGGTTTGCCGGCAATTTCAATTCCTTCTGGTAAAGACAATAAAGGTTTACCATTGGGTTTTCAATTTATTGGGAAACCTTTTGATGAGTCAGGTTTATTAAATGTCGCTAGTTACTTTGAAGAGGTTTGTGAATTCTCCGATAATAAGGATGAGTGGTGGAAATCATGAGTTCAACTTTAGAAAAAAGCGCAAATTGGGAAATAATAATTGGTTTGGAAGTACATGCTCAAGTTGTTTCGAAATCAAAACTTTTTTCAGGAATGTCCACTACTTTTGGAGCTGAACCAAATACTCAAGTAAGTTTCGTTGATGCTGCTTTTCCAGGTATGTTGCCAGTTATAAATAAATTTTGTGTAGAGCAAGCAGTAAGAACTGGGATAGGTTTAAAAGCAAAAATAAATTTGGAGTCTGTCTTTGATAGAAAAAATTATTTTTATGCTGATTTACCCGCTGGTTATCAAATTTCACAATTTGAAAATCCAATTGTAGGTAAAGGGCATGTTATATTAGATATGCCTGATGGTAAAATTAGAAAAATTGGTATTACTCGTCTTCATTTGGAACAAGATGCTGGAAAAAGTATACACGACTCAAATTCTGTTAATTCTTATATAGATTTAAATAGGTCTGGTATTGCATTAATGGAGATTGTTTCTGAACCTGATTTGCGCACATCAGAGGAAGCTGGTTTGTTTTTAAAGAAATTAAGAACTATTTTAAGGTATCTTGGAACTTGTGATGGAAATATGGAACAAGGGAGTATGCGAGCTGATGTTAATGTATCAGTTCGTAGATATGGAGAGGAATTAGGAACACGATGTGAAATTAAAAATGTAAACTCTATTCGTTTTGTTCAACAAGCAATAGAATACGAATCTAAACGTCAAATTAAAGAAATTGAGTCAGGAAATAAGATAGTTCAAGAAACAAGACTATTTGATCCAAAAATTTTTGAAACTAGACCAATGAGAAGTAAAGAGGAGTCTCACGATTATAGGTACTTTCCAGATCCTGATCTTTTGCCTTTAAAATTAAATGAAAATTGGGTAAATCAAATTATAAAATCTTTACCCGAACTACCAGATGAGAGGAAGCAAAGATTTTGTGACGAATTTAAGTTATCTATTTATGACTCAGGGCTTCTTGTAGATGATAAAGAAACTGCAGATTTTTTTGAGAAAGTGGTGTTAAATAGGGATCCAAAGTTAGTTGCTAATATAGTTCTAGGAGATTTTTTTGGTTACTTGAATAAGTTAGGTCAAACAATTAATAATTCAAAAGTTTCTTCAGATTCATTAGGTGAACTTATTGATCTAATTTCCGACAATGTTATTTCAGGAAGAATATCGAAAGAAGTTCTTGAGATTATGTTTAACACCGGGCAAAATCCTTTAGAGATTGTTGAGGAAAAAAGCTTAAAACAAAACAGTAATGTAGATGAATTAGAAAAAATAATTGATGCAATACTAGAAGTAAACAAGGAAAAAGTTACAGAATATAGAGCTGGGAAAGAGAAACTTTTTGGTTTTTTTATTGGGCAAGTTATGAAGAAGACAGAAGGTAAAGCTAATCCGCAAATTGTGAATGAAATACTTATAAAAAAATTAAATAATAAATAATTTTATTAATAACTATAAACAGGAACTTTTATGATTAAATGCTATTCATGGCCCACACCAAATGGGATTAAAATTCATATAATGCTTGAAGAATGTTTGTTAAAATATAAAGTTTATGGAATAGATATAACGAAGGGAGATCAATTTAAGAAATCATTTTTAAGAATTAGCCCTAATAATAAAATGCCAGCTATAGTTGATGAAAAAGGCCCTGGTAACAAGCATATCTCTATATTTGAATCTGGTGCGATTTTGATGTACCTTGCAGAAAAAACTGGTAAATTTCTTCCAAAACTAAAAAGAGAAAAATATAAAGTAATTCAGTGGTTAATGTTTCAAATGGGGGGAGTTGGACCAATGTTGGGGCAGTCAAATTTTTTTAATCACTACTGTCCTGAAAAAATACCGTATGCTATTAAGAGATATAAGAATGAGGTGGGAAGAATTTATAATGTATTGGATAATCAATTAAAGGATAAAAAGTACATTATTGGAGATAAATATACTATTGCAGATATTTCAGTTTGGCCGTGGATAATCCCCTATTATCAGGGCCAAAAACTTGAAGACTATAAATACCTTCATAATTGGTACAATAATTTAAATGAACGTCCCGCAGTAAAAAGAGGATTGTATATCTTATCCAAAAAACAAAAACCTGGTGAAGAAATTAAGATGGATAAGGCAGCAAAGGAACGTTTATATGGTAATACCCAAAGAGATGCTGGTAAAATGAGGATATCTTGATTATTCTTACATTAGTATGAATTTAAACGTCTAGTTTTTGGAGAGGTGGCCGAGTGGCTGAAGGCGGCGGTTTGCTAAACCGTTAAACGAGTAAGCTCGTTTCGAGGGTTCGAATCCCTCTCTCTCCGCCAAAAATCAGAAAAAAAAAATTTATATATAATTCAATTAAAAAATATATAATAATACAAGTAATTTAATTATTTTTTAACGTGCGTAACTTAATAATTTTTTAAAGATAATGGTTGAAGATATTGTTTCAAATTATTGGGTAGGTAAAGAAAGTTCAAATAGTTCTTGTTCAAATGTATCCTTGTTTAGATTTTTAGGTGGGTTAAAATTTAATTTTAAAGGTAAGAAAGTTTTAGAGGTTGGCTATGGCGGTAATAATGGAGCTGATTTACTAGAGGCTCAAAAAAGAGGAGCTATAGTCTACGGAACAGACATAAATCCCAATTATATTGATAAAATAAAATTTATAGAAAAGTCAAAAGTATTTTTGTTGCGAGCTGGGTTAGATCCTTTGCCTTTTAACTCAGAACTTGATTTAATTTATAGTAGAGATGTGATTTATTATTTAGATGATGATCAAATTAAATTTTTTCTATCAGATTGCTATAAAGCAATAAAAGAAAAATCTATGATAGTAATTCAAATTATAGAAAAAGACTTTAATATCGAAAAAAAAGACCCAAAGAATTCTTTTGATGATTATTTCTTTGAAAATTCTAAAGATGGTAGAATTTTCGAGAAAGATAATCCTATAAGATTTTTATCATCAAGATTCATTATTAATTCAGCGGAAACAATTGGATTTAAATTAATTGGGGTTAAAAGATTGATTCAATCTTATGATATTTACGAAACTAATTTTCGTGTTGATAGATATTTTGCATTTATTAAATAATTTTATTAAAATTATTATTTTTATCATGATTTAATTTGAAGGAATGGTGTGTTTTGTTAAAAAAGATTGAAAAATATGGGTGGAATGTAAATAGATCGATAATTCTCGATTATAGAGACCAATTAATAAATGATTGGAAAAGTTTATTTAACTATATGCCTTCAGAAAATAAAGAAAGTTATTCTTTGTTTTCTTGTTTTTCTACGGTTTTAGTAAGATCTTTAGTGCTTTTTGAATTAAATCATTTAAAAAATAATAGTCTCAATTTATTTGATAATTTAGGTGAGCTTAATAATCCATTTATTAATCAGTTTATATCAAATAAAGGAATAAAATTAAATTCATTAGATTATAGAAGAACTTTATATAACCAAATTAAAATTAAGCAGTTTATAAAATGCGTAGTTCTAAAGAAGGCTTATAATTTTAATTTAATCAAAACTTACCCAATTCAGTATTTTAGGAGTACTGGTCTTGTAAAAAAACATATTATTTCTTCTACATCAGAAACTAGTTTTTTTTATCAAAATTTATATTATTTTTTATTTAAATATTCTAAAAAAAAAAATAATATTAAAAATGCTTATATAGATAGTATGGTTGAGTCCTTTTATGAAAGAGGAAAGGCATTCGGTATTACTTATTTGGAAGATAATATTAAGCATATAAATAATTTAATATCTACATTATATAATTTACATATTAATTTTATAGAGTGTATGAATTCTCATTATAAAAAAGCACCAGAGGAAATTTGGGTATTTTCGCCCCAGCCTTTGCAGAGTTTAATATCTGCTTGGGTAAGGGTGAATGGTGGTAAGGTTGTTGCTCATGAGCATGGCTGTGGAGAAGGGTGGTGTAAAAATCCGATAGATCCTATATTTGATTTTGAATATAGTGATAAGTTTATTGCATACACAACTGAAAATATATTGAATTACAAAAAATGGTTATCAAGTAATTCTATTTATCTAGGAAAAAATTGTGAATTTGAAACTATTGATGATAATAGCAACGTTAAAGCGATTACCAAATATCCAATTAAAAGAAATAAGATAAAAAATATTTGTATTATTGGCACTACTTATAGATGCGACTCTATGATCTTAAGTATGCAATGTCATGGTTTAGTCTTAATGAATATGCATCAAAAAATTTTGGAATCTGTTAAAAAATTAGGTTATGATATAAAATTAAAAATTCATCCAGAAAATTCTATGGATGTTTTTATAAACTATCAAGATCTTGATCGTTCAGAGTCTATTTTTTCAACATTAGAAATGTATGATTTATTTATTTTTGATTCCTACCAATCAACTGCATTTTTCCATTCACTTAAAAATACCGATAAGCCAATTATTATCTTAGACTCCAATGTAAATCCAATAAATGAATTTGCTAAGAATAGTTTATCTAAAAGATGTTCTATTATTGATATTAAATTTGACGAAAAGGGGTTATTAAATATATTTGATGAACAACTTAAAATTGCGATAGATGAATCAGTCAATTTACATTCAATTGAATTTGAGTACCAATATCATGGCGGCTAATAACTTTTAAAAGATTGATTAAATTTAAATATTTGATCTTTTTATATATTTATTCCTATTGATTTCGTTTCAAGATATTCTTCTATTCCTTCTTGACCTCCCTCTCTTCCTATCCCAGAATTTGCAATTCCACCGAAAGGGACAGCCGAAGATGTTGGATTGACATCATTTATTCCAATTATTGCAAAATTCAATTTTTCCATAGTTTTCATTGCTAAAGAAATATCTTTAGTATAAATATATGCAGCAAGTCCATATTCTGTATCGTTTGCCATATTAATTGCCTCTTCAGGATCATTATAATATATTATTGGTGCAATAGGTCCAAATGTTTCCTCTCGATAGATTTTCATATTTGGTTTAATATTAGAAATAATTGTAGGTGAGTAGAAGTAACCTTGGGTTAAAGAATTAGAATTAAGAACCTTTCCCCCAAAAATTAATTCTGCACCTTTATTTAATGCATCTTTAACCTGACTATCAATTTTAATAATAGCTTCTTCATTTATTAAAGGTCCCATCTTTATAGTTTCATCCAGTCCATTCCCAACTTTAATTTTTTTTACTCTTTCAAGAAGAGTTTTTTCAAAAAATTCTTTTATACCTTGATGAACAAAAATTCTATTCGGGCTTATACATGCTTGACCACTATTTAAAAATTTCAAAGCTGATAACCCTTTAGCTGCATGAACTGGGTCAGCATCGGGAAAAATAATAAAGGGAGCATGTCCTCCTAACTCAAGTGAAATTCTCTTTAAGTTTTTACCTGATTTACTTGCAAGCAACCTTCCAACATTGGTACTACCGGTAAAAGTAACCTTAGCTACTCTAGGATCAGAGGTAAAAATATTACCTGTATCTTGTGGTTTATAAGGAGTGATTAAATTAATAACTCCATCAGGAAATCCAGTCTCTTGCAAAATTTTAAATGTTTCTATAGCGCATAGAGGTGTATATTCCGAGGGTTTAAGTACTACGGTACATCCTGCAGCCAGAGCTGGTGCTAATTTCCTAGTAATCATTGATACTGGATAGTTCCATGGAGTAATAGCGCCTACAACACCTACCGGAATTTTTTGAGTAATAAATCTCTGACCATTTTTTTCGGAAGTAATAAACTTACCATTTATACGTTTAGCTTCCTCAGCGTACCACAATAAGAAATCGGAAGCATATTTTACTTCAGCTTTGGCTGATTTAAGCGTTTTTCCTTGTTCCAACGTCATTATTGTAGCCAGAGATTCTTGTTTTTTTAGCATATTTTCCCATGCTTTATAAAGAAGTTTAGATCTATCATATGGTGATCTCTGAGACCAATCTTTGAAGGCAAAATATGCAACTTCAATAGCTTCTAAGATATCTTGTTTTGAAGAATTTTGAATGTCTCCTAAATTATTTTGATTGCTCGGATTATATGTATTATATACATTATTAGTTAAGTTCTTTTTCCATTTTCCATTAATTAGCATTTAATTCTCCGTTAAAGCGTCATTAAGAAAGTTATTATTTAATAGTATAAATATATTTATTTTTATTTTATAAAACTCTTAGTTCTGATTTATTAGATGTAAATGCTTCATACCCATTTTTAGTTACTCTTATAGTATCTTCTAAATGAAGTGTACCCCATCCTAATTCAAAATATGGCATATCTATATTTATTATCATATTCTCTTCAAGAGTAAAATCAAACTCTCCTCCAGCGTAGACTTCATTTCCTAATGGAATAGGATTATCAGTATGTTCCAAACCTAAACTATGAGGAGAAACATAAAAATAGTCATCAAAACCCTCTTTTTTAATTACAGAAATTGTTTTATCAATAAGTTGGCTTCTTTTTATTCCTGGTTTAACTATATCGCAAGCTGCATTCCATCCCTTTTGCATTGCCTTTGATCTGATTTCTAATTCCTTTGAGGGGTTTCCTACAATTAATGTTCTACCAATATCACCCAAGTAATGTTTATAATCTGCTAAAGAATCTACAAATAATGATTCTCCAGCAATTACTTTCCCGTGTGGAAGTCCTCCTAGAGTAGTAACTATATATCTACCATTACCTCCATTTTTTGAAACTTCGGTAAAATATGATCTTTCAATTTCTGACCAATCCATTCCCTCTGAAATTTGAGATATCGCATGTTCAACTCCCTTTTCATTAATTACTGCAGCTTTTCTCATTAGTTTTACTTCTTCTTCAGATTTTACCATTCTTATTTCCCTAAAAATATTAGTAGCTTCAACAACTTCAATGTCTGGAAGTCCCATTTCTTTCATCCAATATAGAATCCTGGGATCGTCAGTTCCTAATCTAGCTTTAGAAAGATCAGCATCTACAAGCAATCTTTTTAAGCCCCAAGCTGGGGTAGCAGCCATTTTACCGGAATGTTCTTTTGCGCGGTGGTTCCAGGTTTGTTCTAGTGGGGTTAGTTTTGCTCCTTTTCTAACAGGCCAACCTGACCATTCAGCTGCTATGGGTTCACCGTCTTGGTTGCCAGTTTTTAATTCTGTATCTCTTCCAGAGTAATCTGAAAACATAACGATATTTGGAACCCATGTTGGGGTGACCTCAGTGAGTCTTTCTAGGTTAATTGCTGCATTTATTACCAGTCCAGCTGGTGATTTTTGTTTCCTAGGTAAGACTGCATAGCTATTAAAAATCCAACCGCCTGAGGAGAAAAGATCCCAGTAATCAGTCAAATAATATACATTAATTGCTTCTTTAGCCACTAAACCATCTAGTTGATATTTGTCCATAATTTCAAAGGCACGATCTTTATTTAACAACATAAAATAACCTCCAGAAAATTTAATTTATTTGTTGGATAAATGGGAATTAAAGATGTATATCTCAAAACTTATATTGTTACAAGTTTCTTTACTGTATCAAAAATAAATTATTTTTTCTATAATTATTACAAATTACTTTAATATGAATTATTATTAAATAACTAATATGAAAATTCAAAATTCAAAATTTATTATTTTATACAATAAAGACATAAATAAACACCATATATTTTTGGACAATATTTTGTTAGAAGGGGGGAAAGAAATTGATGAAAATTTTTTTATAATATTAGGTAATGCATATTTAGGAAATAAACTAGTTAATAAATTATGGGTAGTAAAAAAAATTAAAGAAAAGCGATACAAGGATATTGAAGAATTGAACGGTTCTTTCGCTATAATTTTTTTTAATAATGATCTTAACTTAACAATTATTACTGATCGCTTTTTATCAAAAAAAATATATTTCTTTGAAAATAATGAATTTACTATAATTAGTAATAATTTAGTAAATATTTCTAAATTTGCTTTAAAAAAGAAAGTAGTTACTTTTAATAATATAAATAAGAATGCAATTTTTGAATTCTTAAATTTCAGAAGACTTTATGGAGAAAAAACTTTTTTTAATAATATTACTTTACTTAAACCAGCAACAGTTTACGAAATAAATAGAGATGGTACTTCAAAAATAAATTTTTGGGTTCCTAAGTATGATAATTTTTTATCATTTGATGAAGCCTATGTTTCGCTAGCAGAAAACTTAGTAAAATCAACCTCAAGGTTTTTAAACCAAGAGAGTTCATCCTCATTACTCTTAAGCGGAGGTCTCGATTCAAGAGCTTTATTATGTGCTTCAAAACCAGATTTTTGTATAACAGTATGTCCTTCAAAAAACAATGAAGCAAATATTGCTGAAAGCCTAGCAAAAAAAGCTGGTGTACCTTTTAAATTTTTTTTATCAAAGGAAAATGTTTTTGATAATACTTTAGATAAAATTGTCTGCGAGACTGATGGGGAATATTCATTAGTTAATACGTCATTTTTTCAGTATAAAGATGAATTCCAGAAAATAAGTAAGCAATTTTTTCTTGGTCTATATTTAGATGTACTTTTTGGAGGGTTATATTTACCAAAAACTAAAATTAAATTTAATGGAGTTGATACTACAATAAATATTCTTGATAAAATTAAAGGTGATCCTGCAGATTATTTTATAAATAACGTTAGATATAGAATGAAAAAATATAATATGAAATCAATAGTTAAAACAGAATACGTATCAAGTTTATATTCTATAATGTATGATGAAATAAAAGAATATTTTAATAATTCTTCAGAATACTCAAACAATATTTATTCTCAATGGGAAAGCCTTCATTTGGATCCAATGTCACGACATTACTCATACGCAATGGTTAAATCTATAGAAAGTTTCTCCCCATGTGCTATTCCAGCCTTTGACAATAACTTATTAGATCTTTCAATAAAAATACATCCAAAACATAAGGCAAACTCTTCAGTTTATAAAAAAGCTATAAAATATTTAAATCCCAATTTAATGAATATTTTAAATGCTAATTCTAACACTCGAGCGGACTATAATGAATATTTGTCTACAGCTATAATATTTTCTAAAAAAATTATTAGAAAATTTTTTAATACTGAGGTTAAGTTGCCTCCTATAGGATCTGATAGGTCGTGGTTTTCTCCAAGTGAGTTGATTAAAAAAAACTTTTCTTTGAATCAGGAAATTTTAAATCTCAAAAATTCTAAAATTATTGATGATCTAGATATTATCGATAATATTAAGCTGATAAATATTATCGACGAACACTTTAAGGGTATACAGGATAATTCTATCCTTCTTCTCCATTTAGTAACAATCAATATTTTTTTTAGAAATGTTTTTGATATGTAATTTTGTATATTATATTAACCGGTGAAATTTTTGGTTAATTCTTTATACCAAAAAAAAAGCTCTCTTGTTGAAACTATTGATCCACCAGAATCAAATACTTGATTGATCCACTTTTTATATAGGTTAATCCTTTGTCTTGTTCTCGAATAAAAAAAATTATTATGAAGTAATATTGATGTGATACCACCTTTAGAAATATTATCTTGAATTATTCTATCGATTCTGTTCTCTGTTTCTTTTTCACTTAAGTGCATATACTTTGAGAAAGATGTGTCCATAGTAAATACTGGAATACATAACGAATTCATAACCATATTATTTTTTTTACAAAAATATTTGTGTGGATGTGAGAAAGACGTTCTAAAACCAGGTAGATCAGGAAACATCATTGAATTATCATATAAAATACCATCATGTGAATTTAATAGATTATATAAATCATCTGGGCAGAATGCTAATTCATGTACTCTTATACCATAGATATTTCTAATTTTATAAATTTCTTTAAACTTCTTAACAAGTCCCTGACCGCTACTATTTCTTAGTTCATTTATTGTAGGATGTATTCCTATTTCAGAATTTGAACCATCAACAATTTTACACAATTTATATATAGTTTTTAAATCACTATTATTATACTTCATCATTATATTAAATGTTGAGCTAAAGCCCTTTTCAAAAGTGAGTCTATATAAAATATCAAAAATACTTTTTTGTCTGTAAGTTAATAGTCTGTATAAACTATAGCTAGGTAGGGTAATATTTTTTTTATTGTGAATTATATTGTAAATTTTCTTTTTAGTTAACTGAAATAGTTTTCTATAGTTTTCGTAAACAAAATCAATATCATGGGAAAAATTTACTATATTTTTTTTATTATTTAATAAATTTACTTTATTTAATCTAATACCAAGGGCTAAAATTTTTTTAGCTAATATTTCAAACCAAATATCTACAAAAGGTACTTCTATTTTTCTAGCTTCATACTGGATAGAGTCTTTACCAAGAAATCTCCCTTTTTTATCATGAATTATAGAGTCATGTTCTTGCCATACAGATAAAAAATAAAAACTAGATGCTATTATATCGAATTTTTCGGAGTTTTTTTCATTTTCACAAGTAAATATAGGTTTAAGTGAGCTCAAATAAGAGACATGTTCTCTAGTAGTTTTAGTATTATTTTTAAAGAAATCTATTGTTTTTTTAGACTGAAAAAAAACTAGGTTTTTTTTATCTTGCATTAAAGGATTTTTTTTATTTGAATATATCAGGACTTGATTATTATTATCAATATCTTCGAGTTTATAATAAAATTTTATATTTGATTTATAGTAGGTAAAAAAGGTTTCAAAAACATAATATGCTTTAGGTATAAATGATTTATCGCAATCAATTAATATATTAAGCATTCGATTTCTCTAGGTTTTTTTTTAAAATACTAAACTTACTTTGTAAAATTTTACGTTCTCTTCTAGTTAATTTTCTATGTATGATACCTTCATAACAATTTTGTTTAATTACTGCTACTTTATTATTTTTAATATTGGTTACTAGTTCAGAAAATATAGTAGGTTTAAAATTAATAATTCTACCTTTTAGCTCTCTAATACTCTCTTGTTTTTTTGGATAAAAATCAATAATTTTAATTATATCACCTCCGTCAATTTCACTATTAATAGTGTGTAATGTAGCGGATAATGGGTGATCTTCAATTATTGACCATTCTAAACTTCCTAGGCCTCTGTGCCTGGGAAGTCTTCCTGGGTGTGCATTATAAACTGTTAAATTTTTTATATTTAATATATTATTTTTAATAATACCTCCAGATAGTAAAAAAAGATGATTAATTTTTTCTTCTTTTATAAAAGTCTCTGTTTCTTTAGAATTATGTAAAGAAAAAATATATCTAATATTGTTTTTTGAACACCAGAATTTTGCATCAAAACTATCTTTGGGATTTTTTATTTTAATTTTATTTTTAATACTAACTTTTTTTAAAAAATAATAAATTATAGCAAACAATTTTTCTGAAAAATTTAGATCGAAATTTTCATTTTTCCATATCTTAATTTTATTAGGCTTAATTCTTATTTTTCTCTCAATTATAACAAAAATATTTTTTTCACCTTGAGATACCAGTTTTTTTATAAAAGGAATTAAATTTCCATCGTTATCTCTACATAAAATTCCTATTTTCATTCTAATTTCTCTCAAAAAATTATAAAATTTTATAATCTTGAATTATATACTTTTAGTTGCCAAAGCGTAATGTTTGCATATAATTTATATCAAGTTAAATCAAATTTTGAATATTTTCAATTTAATTTATTTATAAGTAGAATTTATTTATTTTAATATAGTACAGTAATTCTTTACTCTGGTTATTGGATATCATGATTGTAAGTAATATAAAATGAAGATAGGGATTATAGATTTTGGAGTAGGAAATATTAACTCAATATTTTCTATGTATAGATACTTAGGTATTAAAACAGTAGTAGTGGACTCCTATAATGAAATTTCTAACTTAGACAAAATTATCTTACCTGGTGTAGGGTCATTTGACTATGGTATGGCGTCAATTCATAAAAAAGGATTCTTTGATATTCTAAATAAAAAAGTTTTAATAGAACAAAAGCCAATACTAGGTATATGTTTAGGTATGCAAATTATAACTAATGGAAGCGAGGAAGGAAATGAAGGTGGATTTGGGTGGATTGAAGGTTTTTCAAAAAAATTTAAATTTGATAATCCTGGTTTAAAAATTCCTCATATGGGATGGAATAATATTAATAAGGATAAAGATCACTATATACTAAGTAATTTAAATACAAATTCCAGATTCTATTTTTCTCATGGATACCATGTGGAATGTAAAAATGATAATGTTATCGCAAAAACTGATTATGGGTATAGTTTTGTTTCAATAATTGCAAAGGAAAATGTTATTGGTGTTCAGTTTCATCCTGAAAAGAGTCATAAATTTGGTATGCAATTACTAAAAAGTTTTGTAAAATATAGTTAATAACGTCAATGCTATTACCTAGAATTATCCCCTGCCTACTTTTACACAATGAGTCGTTAATTAAATCAAAAAAATTTAAAAATTTTAGTTATGTTGGTGATCCAATAAATACGGTCAGAATATTCAATAGATTAGAGGTCGATGAACTTATTTTTTTAGATATACTAGCAAGTAAAAATAAATATGAACCCCCGTATCACTTGATAAAAAATATTGCTGATGAGTGTTTCATGCCTTTTACATATGGTGGAGGGGTTAGTTCATTGGAGGTTGCAAATAAAATTTTTGATTGTGGGGTCGAGAAAATTGCAATGAATTCTTCAGTAATTAATAATCCAAAACTTATCACTGAAATTGCAAATAAATTTGGAAGTCAAAGTGTTGTAGTATCTATAGATATAAAATATGATTTTTTTGGAAAAAAACGTATTTTCAATCATTCAATTAGAAAATATACATCTTTGGAACCATTAAATTGGGGAAAAAGTGTAGAGGAGTTAGGGGCTGGTGAAATTTTATTAACTTGTGTTAACAACGAAGGGGTATGGAATGGACTTGATATTAAACTTATAAAATATTTTACATCCAGTTTAAATATTCCAATTGTAGCTCATGGTGGAGCTTTATCGTTAGAAAATATTTCCAGAGCAATTAAAGATGGTGGCGCAAGTGGCGTTGCGGTAGGAAGTATGTTTGTTTATCAAAAAAAAGGAATGGGTGTCCTTATAAATTATCCATCAGAAGCGGAATTAAAAAAGGTAATAACAATTGATAAAAGAAAAAAAAATATGTAATAGGTGTATTTACGATGATACTGTCCCAAATATATCCTTTAATTCACAAGGTATTTGTAATTACTGTGATCAGCATGATGAATTAGAAAAAGAGTACCCTCTCGGTAATAATGGTGATAAGAAATTAGAATTACTTATTGAACAAATTAAAAAAGCTGGAAGAAAAAATAAATACGATTGTGTTATCGGAGTAAGCGGGGGGTGTGACTCTTCTTTTTTACTATATAAATTGGTTAGTTTCGGTCTTAGGCCACTTGCGGTTCATTTTGATAATACTTGGAATTCCGCAATATCTACAATGAATATTGCCAAGGTAACGGATAAACTTGGGGTAGATTTATTTACTTATGTAGTAAACAATAAAGAATATGACGGAATATATAAAGCCTTTTTATTAGCAGGTGTTCCAGATATTGAAGCTCCAACGGATATTGGAATTGCTACTACTCAATATCTCGCGGCTGCAAAGTATAATATAAAGTATATTATTGAGGGTCACTCATTCAGGACTGAAGGGATTTCCCCTCTTGGGTGGTTGTATATGGATGGAAAATATATTCAGAGTATAATTAAAAAATATGGTAATCAAAAAATTAAAACTTTCCCAAATTTAACACTCGTTAAACAGATGAAGTGGATGGTTTGGAATAGGTTTAAAAGAGTTAGGCCCTTGTATTATATTGATTACAATAAAAAAATAGCTATGGATATTCTAAAAGATAAATTTGATTGGGAATGGTATGGCGTACATCATCTTGAAAATCAGTTTACAGCTTTTTATCA
>PTLN01000026.1 GCA_002938125.1 Alphaproteobacteria bacterium MarineAlpha2_Bin1 | reverse complement strand
AAAAATAAAAGGAGATATAATCATAATTGGTAATTCTCGTTCATATAGAAGTTTTGATATTAATTTCTTAGAAAGGAATTTTAATAATAAAAAAGTTATTAATCTCAGTAGTGTAGGAAATCCTACCGTTGTGTCAGAAGTAAATTTAAAAAATTTTTATGATTTAGTTGGTAAACCGAAAATAGTGATAATGGAATTTTCTAATTTATTTAATGACGAAGAAGCAATACTAAATTTTAGACCTTTTCAGGGTAAAAATACTAAAATTGATAATTTGATAAATTTATACTACCCTAAATATTTTCTATTTGGCGAAATTTTTCATTTATTTAGATTCAATACTTCTCATACAATTATACTTTTATACAAAATAATTAATACTAGTTTAAATAATGTTTTATATGGAACAACAGAATTAAATATAAAAAATTTAAACTTAAAAAATTATAAAATAAAAAGCTTTCGACACTCTAAAATCTTTGAAGATAATTTAAATTCATTTAAAAATATTATCTTATTTTGTGAAAAAAACAGTATTGATTTAAAAATAATTATTAGTCCTATATATATTAAGGACAACCCATCTCAACTACAGAAGGAAATTTTTTTAGATTTATTTCCAAATCTTAAAATTTGGGATTTTAGTAATATAAACTCTCTTACTGATAATGATTTTTATGATATCAACCATTTAAATTCAGAGGGTGTTAAAAAATTTATGCAAGAATTAGAAAATAGAAAATTTTTTAACTAATTTTTCGGTAATTTAAAAATTTGACCAGGATATATTAAATCAGGATCCTTTATTTTATTTTTGTTAGCCTCAAATATAATGGTATATCTAAATCCACTTCCATAAACTCTTCTTGCAATTCTCCATAAGCTATTTCCAGGTTGAACAATCATATTGTCATTTGAGAAATTTAAATCATTGTGATCTATTCTAGTGAAAGGAGTAATTGCTAGACCAATAGCATTACCATTTTTATTTAATTCAGATTTAAGCTCATAATTCCCTGGATTAATTTTTTTTGTTATTATAGAAACCCATAAACCTGATTCATCAGAAATAGTATTGCTAACAATTTCATTATCTAGATAAATTTTTATTTCAGAATTAGGCAAAGATCTTCCTGAAATGATTATATTACCCTTATCATCATAATCAATTATATCTATAACTATATTTCTTTGATTATCTAAAACTAAGCTATTATCATTCTGTAGTATTTTACTTGGTGATAATGTATTCTTTTCTGATAAAATAGCCAAAGGTTTTGATTCCTTTTTATCTTTTTTGGGTACAGATATAATAACAATCTCATCTGATGATACTTTAGTGCCATCCTCTAAAATACTTTCTATTGTTAATTCTATGCTACCTTCTTTGAAATTTTTTCTTGGAATTAAAACCCATTCTCCATTCTCATTAGTTTTTGTCTCACCAATTAGTTTCTGTCCTTCATAAATTTTTATAATTGATTTTTTAGGAGCAGTTCCAGCTATAACACTTGATCCTTCTCGGGTAACCCTAACAATATCAAACTTTGGTTTTTGTTTGGGAGGATCTGGTAATAATTCTTTTGAAATATTTTTTTCTAAATGACTTTCTTTTTTTATCTCATCAATTATTATTATTTTATCTTTTTTTTCAGAAATAATATTATAAATTGTGTCAACAATATCAGGTTTTATACTAAACAATATAGTAAAAATAACTATTATTGATAATATAAAAAATATTATCAGATATTTCACTTTAATACCTACTTAGTGCTTTCATAAATCTACCATAACAATATAAAATAAGAATGTATATTAGTTTATTTTAATTGTTTTAAGATATTCATAAATAGAAATAATATCTGCAAAGTCAAATTTTGATGTACTATGCATAATAACCTCATCCATAGATCCTTGGACATTATCAAAATCAGGTTTGATACCATTTAGCATGAAGTCAGTAAACTCTTCAGGTGTCCAACTACCTATTCCGATATCTAAATCCCCAGTAATATTTGGGCTTTTTTCTCCTATAGCACTAGAATTAGATCCTATTAAGAATTTTTTATTAAGACTGGCGCCAAATAAATTTCTGGGTGTATGACATTCACCACAATGCGCTAAATGGTTTACAATATAATTACCTCTGTTCCATTTTTTTGAGTATTTATTATTAAACTGAAATTCTTTTTCTAAAAAAAATAATTTTTTCCATATTAATTTTATAAAATTAATTTTAAAAATAAAAAAAACTTCATGAGATTTATTTACTTTATTAATAGGCTTTAGAGAAAAAAGATATTTTTTTAGGTTTAGTAAATCTTCATCTCTAATTCCAGTATAAGAAGTATAAGGGAAAACTGGAAGGTAATGATAACCATCCGGTGATATACCTCTTCTAAATGCATTTATAAAATCAGCGTCTGACCAATTACCAATTCCTGTGGTTTTATCAGGGGTTATATTTGGAGAATAAAAAACTCCAAAGTCAGTTATTATAGCTCTTCCACCCGCAAATAGTTCATTAGAATTATCTCCAGTATGGCACGAATAACACCCACCCAAAATAGAAATATATTCTCCATTTTTAATATTATTATCTTCTGAATAAGATAATTTCGAAAAAAATATAGATAAAAATATACATAAAATAATATAAATCGGTTTTCTATAAATATTTAAAATATACCGGTTCATGCTATAAAAAAGAATATTCACTTTCATAAATTATATGTTATATGTTATATATAATTTACTTAAACAACAAAATTTTAGTCAATGAAAAAAAATAAATCAGTTTGTGTTTTTTGTAGCTCAAGTAATAATGTTGAAGAAAAATATCGTCGTTCCGCTAAAAAACTAGCTCAAATATTATCATCAAATAATATAACAATAATTTATGGAGGAGGCAACACTGGGATGATGGGTGATTTAGCAGATACATGTATAGAAAATAAAGGCGATATAATTGGAGTTATTCCACAATTCTTAAAAAAAAGAGAAAATCTTCACCAAAATTTAACTAAAGTATATATTGAGAACAATATGCATAGTAGAAAGATGAAAATGTATAAGTTAAGTGATATATTTATATGCCTTCCAGGTGGGTATGGTACATTAGACGAATTTATAGAAGTGATAGCATGGAAACAATTAGGTATACATAATAAAGTAATAATTTTAATAAATATTGATAATTACTGGAGTAAATTACTAAAATTTTTTGATGAAATTGATAATAAAAGGTTTACTTACAATGATAAGAGTAGTTTATTCAAAATAATTAACAAGATAGAAGAAATTGTTACAATAATTAATTAATTTTAATAATAACTATATTTTTAAAAGGTAGATAAATGTCTAAAATCAAAGTAAAAAATCCAGTTGTTGAACTAGACGGTGATGAAATGACACGCATTATATGGAAGTTTATTAAAGAAGAATTGATCCTTCCTTATTTAGAGTTAGACATTAAATATTTTGATTTAGGAGTAGAATCAAGAGATAAAACTAATGACCAAATTACTGTTGATTCAGCAGAAGCAATAAAAAATATAGGTGTTGGTATAAAATGCGCAACAATTACACCAGATGAAGATAGGGTTGATGAATTTAATCTAAGAGAAATGTGGCGCTCTCCAAATGGTACTATAAGAAATATTTTAGGCGGAACAGTATTTAGAGAACCAATAATATGTAAAAATATTCCAAGACTTGTTCCAGGATGGACTGATCCAATTATCATTGGCAGACATGCTTTTGGAGATCAATATCGTGCTACTGATATCAAAGTTAATGGTAAAGGAAAACTTAAAATTATTTTTGAAGGTGAAAATATTGAACACTCTTTTGAAAAAGAGGTTTTTGATTTTCCGAGTTCTGGGATTGCGCTATCTATGTATAACTTAGATGACTCAATCAAAGGTTTTGCCCGAGCATGTATGAACTACGGTATTCTTAGAAAGTGGCCAGTATACATGTCTACAAAAAATACAATTTTAAAAGTATACGATGGAAGATTCAAAGACTTATTTGCAGAAATTTACGAAAATGAATTTAAAGAACAATTCGAGAGTTTAGGTATAACATACGAACATAGACTAATTGATGATATGGTTGCTTGTGCTTTAAAATGGAATGGTAAATTTGTTTGGGCATGTAAAAATTACGATGGCGATGTACAGTCTGATACTGTAGCGCAAGGTTTTGGATCATTAGGTTTAATGACATCAGTTTTGATGACACCTGATGGTAATACTGTTGAAGCAGAAGCAGCTCATGGTACTGTTACAAGACACTTTAGAATGCATCAAAGGGGTGAGGAAACATCTACAAACCCAATAGCATCAATTTTTGCTTGGACAAGAGGGCTTATGCATAGAGCAAAAAAAGATAAAAACCCAGAACTTGAAAATTTTTCAAATACTCTTGAAAGTGTCTGTATCAATACTGTTGAAAGCGGTTATATGACTAAGGATCTGGCATTACTTGTTGGTTCTAAACAAAAATGGTTAACAACAAAAGAATTTCTTAATAAACTAAATAATAGTCTAAAAATGAAAATGTCATGATTTTTTTATGAAATAAACCTAAGATTATATTTAAACTAACTGAGTATCATTTATCAATCTATTAATTTCATTTTCAACTGAAATAATTGATTCGTCAATTTTATTTACTTTCATTCCACCCGCTTGAGCAAAGTCCGGCCTACCACCCCCACCTTTTCCACCAATATTGAAAGAAGCAATCTTTGCTAATTCTACTGCACTGATTTTAGAAGATAAATCATTTGTTACACCAACTACTAGCGAAATTTTTTCATCTTTTACATTGTACACTAACACAACTCCAGATTTGATCATTATTTTAGCACTATCAACAATTTTTCGAATATCTCCTGAACTTTGATTTTCTAATTTCCTATGATAAAAATTTAAAATATTTATTTTTTTTATAAACCTATTTTCATCTTCATTTGATTCGGTTTTTTTTATTTTTAAATTTGATAGTTTATCTTCAAGTTCTTTCTTTTGATCAATTAAATTAGTTATCTTATCTTTTATCCCAATCTTTGAGGTTTTAAGTTCATTTATTATTTCTAAAATTATTTTTTGATCATTTTGAATAGACTCAATAGCTTTTTCTCCTGTTAAAGCTTCTATTCTTCTTACACCAGACGACACAGAACTTTCATTGATTATCTTAAAAAAACCTATATCTCCTGTTCTTTCAACATGTGTGCCTCCACACAATTCTGAAGAATAATAATCACCAGAAGAACTAGTACTTCCCATTGAGACAACTCTTACTTTATCACTATATTTCTCTCCAAAAAGAGCCAAAGCACCTGATTTAAAAGCCATTTCAGAATCCATAATATCAGTATTTACAAGATGATTTAATCTGATTTCAGAATTTACAATATTTTCAATTTGAAGTATTTCTTTATAAGAAATTCGATTTGGATGACTAATATCAAATCTTAATTTATCATCAGATACTAAAGATCCCTTTTGATTTACGTGTACCCCTAGAATTTGCCTCAAAGCAGCATGGAGTAAATGGGTTGCCGAATGGTTTGCTGCCAAATTTCTTCGTCTTTGTGTATTAACATAAGAAGTAACTTTATCACCTTTTAATAACTCTCCAGATTTAACTATAGATTTATGTATATACAAGTTTTCTAAAAATTTAATTGTATCTTGAACATCTACAATACATTTATTTTGAGTTTTAATTTCACCAATATCTCCAACTTGCCCTCCTGATTCTCCGTAAAAAGGTGTTTCGCTTAAAATTAAATCTACTTTATCCCCTATTTTTGCTTTTTTATTTTCTTTTCCATCAATAAGTATGGCAAGAACCTCTCCGTTAGATTCAACTTTTTCATAACCAGAGAAAATTGTTGGACCTAATTTATCTTTAAATTTAAACCATATTTCCTCATGAGTTTTATCTCCAGAACCTTTCCACGATGCTCGAGCAGCGTCTTTTTGCTTTTTCATCTCAATATTAAATGATTTCAAATCAACTATTAATCCCTTTGGTTTAAGGACATCTTGTGTTAAATCTAATGGAAACCCATATGTATCATAAAGTTTAAACGCAATTTCTCCTGGCAATATTTTACCTTGATTTAACTTTCCTAACTCTTCTTCTAGAATATTTAATCCCCTTTCTAATGTTAAAATAAATTGTTGCTCTTCATTTTTTATAATTTTTTTAATTGACTCCTGTGCTCTTTTTAATTCAGGAAAAACTTCCCCCATCTCTTCAACTAAAATAGGCACTAGTTTATAAATAAATGGTTGTTTAACACCTATAAAATGAACATGTCTCATCGCTCTTCGCATAATACGTCTTAAAACATAACCTCTTCCTTCATTTGAGGGCATAACTCCGTCTGCGATCAGAAAGGCCATCGATCTCAAGTGATCAGCGATAACTCTATGTGAAACTTTTTTATCTCCAGTTGCAGAGGTATTTGATAAGTCAGAACTCTTTAAAATAATTTTTTTAATTAAATCAATTTCATAATTATCATTCTTACCTTGTAAAATAGCTGAAATTCTCTCCAAACCCATACCTGTATCTATTGATGGTTTTGGCAATAAAACTCTACCATCTTCTTTTTCCTCAAACTGCATAAAGACTAAATTCCAAATTTCTACAAATCTATCTCCGTCCTCATCTTTAGAACCAGGTGGTCCTCCAAAAACTTTTTCACCATGATCATAAAAAATCTCAGAACAGGGACCACAAGGCCCAAATTCACCCATCCGCCAAAAATTATCATCCGTTTTAATTTTAATAATTTTCGATTCACTTAATCCTGAAATTTTTTTCCAAATGGATTCTGACTCATTATCTTCATCAAAAATTGTAATCAATAATTTGTTTCTTGATATACCATATTCCTTAGTTATTAAATTCCATGCTAATTCAATAGCTAAGTCTTTAAAGTAGTCACCAAAAGAGAAATTACCTAGCATCTCAAAAAAAGTATGATGTCTTGTGGTATAACCAACATTATCGAGATCATTATGTTTTCCGCCCGCCCTTACACACTTCTGAGTGGTTACAGCTCTTTTATATTCTCTATTTTCTGAACCAGTAAAAACATTTTTAAATTGCACCATACCGGAATTAGTAAAAAGTAAAGATGGATCATTTTGAGGAACTAATGAACTAGAATTAACTCTCTCATGCCCATTTTTATTAAAATATTCCAGGAATTTATTACGTATATCTTTGACTTTGGCCATAAAAGTTCTCTCACTACATATAATCATAAAGCTCTCATAAAATGATTTTTTATACAAGCTAAATTATTTTGTATTAAAAAAAAAAAAGGCGCTTTAAAAGCGCCTTTCGATAAATATTTTATTTCTCAACTTGGGTTTAATCTTCTTGTTCGTCGGATTCATTACTTGAAGATTCTACTTCGTCGCTTACTACAAGTCCTGCGTTCTCCCTAATAGAAGTTTCTATTGAAGAAGCAACGTCTATGTTTTCTCTCAAAAATTGCTTTGCATTTTCCCTTCCTTGTCCAATTCTTTGATCTTTATATGAATACCATGAACCAGACTTTTCAACCACATTAGCTTTGACTCCTAAGTCAATTAGCTCACCTAGTTTTGATATACCTTCTCCATACATTATATCAAATTCAATCACTTTAAATGGAGGTGCAACCTTATTTTTTACAACCTTGACTCTTGTTTGATTGCCAACTATTTCCTCCTTATCTTTAATTGCTCCGATTCTTCTAATATCTAATCTTACAGATGCATAGAATTTTAGTGCGTTACCTCCAGAGGTAGTTTCTGGATTCCCAAACATAACACCAATTTTCATTCTTATTTGATTTATGAAAATTACCATACAATTTGATCTAGATATTGAGGATGTTAATTTTCTTAAAGCTTGGCTCATTAATCTTGCTTGAAGACCCATATGCGAATCGCCCATTTCGCCTTCCAATTCAGCCCTAGGAACCAATGCAGCAACTGAGTCAATTACTAATACATCAATTGCACCTGATCGAACTAATGTATCTGCTATTTCAAGTGCTTGTTCACCAGTATCAGGTTGAGATATAAGTAACTCATCTGCATTACAACCCAATTTTCTTGCATAAGCAGGATCTAATGCATGTTCTGCATCTACAAATGCACAAGTTCCATTAATTTTTTGAGCTTCAGCAAGTACATGCAGTGCTAAGGTTGTCTTTCCTGAACTCTCTGGACCATAAATTTCAATTATTCTCCCTTTTGGAAGGCCACCTATACCTAAAGCTATATCTAAACCTAAAGATCCTGTAGGTATACTCTCTACCTCAATAGTTTGTTCTTGCCCAAGTCTCATTATTGAACCCTTACCAAAAGAGCGTTCGATTTGAGTAAGTGCTGAATCTAAAGCTTTTGTTTTATCCATATTATCTTTCTCTACTAATCTTAATGCGCTATTCGACATTTTCTATATCCTTCCATCTCACAATGGCCCCAATTGGGCAAGTAAAGATTTTGTACTTGTTTTGTTCTCATTTAGCAAGCATTTTTTTAAGTAATTGATTTATATATATAATTTTTATTTTGTTTTTGTTATGTTCTGAATTTTTTAATTATTTTTTTTTGCCTGAAATTTTCTTCTTGCAGATTCACCCTTAACTTTCATTACGTAACCTATTACTTCAGCAACAGCTTTGTAATGCTCAGGCGGAACTTCTTGTCCGATTTCAACAGTTGAAAAAATACCTCTAGCTAAAGGTGGATTTTCTACTATGGGAATATTATTTTCATTAGCAATTTCTCTTATTTTTTCAGCAATTTTATTTTTTCCTTTAGCTATTAATGTAGGAGCTTCCATTTTTGAACCTTCATATTCAAGAGCAACGGCATAATGAGTGGGGTTTGTTATAATTACATCTGCATTTGGTACAGATGATATCATTCTTTGTCTAGATCTCTCAGCACGAAGACTTCTAATTCTAGCTTTAATCTGGGGATCACCCTCACTTTGCTTATTTTCATCTTTAATATCTTGTTTTGACATTTTTAAATTTTTTAGATATTCGTATTTTTGAAATGAAAAGTCGGCAATTGCTAAAAAAAACATGATTATGACTACAGATAAAAATATTTTTAATGTTGAAAATTTAATTATACTAAATAACTGAGATGACTCTACAGTCATCATTTGCGATAATATTTTCCTTTCTGGCCAAACTACTAGTATTATTACACCTCCAATTATAAATAATTTTGCTAAACTTTTAGAAAATTCAACTAAAGATCTTGGAGAAAATAATCTTTTTGCTCCAGCAATAAGAGAAATTTTATTTAGTTTTGGTTTAATTTGCTCTGAAGTAAATACAGGTTTATGCTGTATAAAGTTTCCCATTAGTGCAGCTAGAACAAAAAAAACTATTGGTATAGAAATTACTGCAATCAATTTGATTCCTATCTCTTTACTCACTCTAAGAATATTGCCAGGATCACTTGCTATATTATGAGGACTTTCAAGAAAAGGAATTATAATTTCGCCAATATTTTTTAAAAAATTATTAGAAAAAAAAAGAATTACAAACGTTATACTTATTAACATAAAAAAATGATTAATTTCTTGTGATTTAGCTACTTGTCCTTTTTTTAGGGCCTCTTCAAGTCTTTTGGGTGTTGCATCTTCTGTTTTTTGTGATTTATCTTGATCTTGATCTGCCATACTAAAAAAACCTTAATTTATCTATCAGCAAGTAACTCAATAAATCTAACTTCGAAATGATCCAAAAACCAAATCATAGCTGGCGCAATAACTATAGATAATATAGTTAGTGCTATAAATATTTGTAATGGTATACCTATGAAAAAAACTTGGATTTGTGGAAGTAGTCTGGCTAATACACCTAAACCAACATAAAATGTTAAACTGAATACAATAAATGGAGCAGCTATTTGAATACCGACCTTAAAAGATGAACTTATATATTTAACTGCTAATGCAGAAAAATCTCCTACATTGGGGAGTGAGCCAGGAGTGAACAAAATATAAGAATCTGCTAAAGCTCTTAGTGTAAGCATATGAAGACCAGAGGCAAAAATTAATACTAAACCAAGTAAAGTTAAAAAAGTTGCTACTAGTGCCCCCTGAGTTCCTTGAGTGGGATCAACAAAAAGTGCAAAACCCAAACTTGATTGAAAAGCAATCACAGTCCCTGCAACATGTAATGCAGACATAGTTAATCTTGCAACAGCTCCAATAAGTAAACCAATAACTAATTCACCTAATATCAAAAAAAATAATTGGATTGGTAATTCAGGTAAAGTTGGTACCGTTGGAAGAACAATTGGTGAGATAGCAAGAGTAAGCATAGCTGCAGCTCCAAGTCTTATTTGCACTGGTATATATGCTTCTCCAATACCGGGCATTATCATTAGTGCTGCACCCATCCTTACAAAGACAAGGAAAACTCCAAAAACATCGATTGGAAGTAATTCAGATAACATAAATTATTCCTTTTTTATGATCCAGTTACAATTATTTGAGCTAACCTATCCATAAGAGAAGTAAGCTGTCGGATCATAAATGGTAGTAATATTATTAAACCAACAAAAGTTGATAATATTTTAGGAACAAATGTAAGTGTCATTTCTTGAATTTGTGTCAATGCTTGAAATAATGCTACTGTTAGTCCTACAGCAAGGCTTATACCCATAATTGGACCAACTGTGAGAAGTAGTACTGTTATACCATCCCTTGCTAAATCTAAAAAATCACCGATAGTCATTGCATTATCCAATCATTTAAATAGGCATTCGCATTATTGTTTGGTAAGCAGAAATTATTCTGTCTCTAATAGCAACAGCTGTTTCAAGAGTAACCTCTGCATTAGTAACAGCAGTTACTACATCAACAATATCTGTGCTTTTATTTAAAGATTTTGTTCCTTGGATTTCCGTATTATTTCCAGCATTAATACCTTCATTAGTTACTTGACTGACTAAGGCGGCAAAACTTTTACCAGTTGCCGAGGGCGCTTCAACACCTTTTGGTAAAAACTGTTCTGTTTTTTTTATTGTATCAATTTTGCTCGGAAATACAGTATTTAAAATAGGTTCGACCATTATTTACCTCATAAAAATTATCTATTAATTATACTTATTGTTCTCATTAACATTGCTCTTGCAGTTTCCAATGCAGAAATATTAGCTTCATAAGAACGTTGAGCCTCTCTCATATCCATTGCTTCAATTAATGAATTAACATTTGGTTCTAAAACGTAACCATTTTTGTCAGCACCTGGGTGACCTGGATCATATCTGCTTTTAAAATCAGACTTGTCTACTCCAACCTTTCTAATTCTAACTATATCTACACCTGCTTCTCTATCAAGAACGCTTTTAAAATCAACAGTTTTTCTTCTATATGGATTTTCATTAGGCGATTGAGGAAGTGAGTCTGAGTTTGCTAAATTCTCAGCTATTACCCTCATTCTTTCACTTTGTGCTCTCAGACCTGAGGCTGAAACCATAATAGATTTAAATAATTCAACTTCACTCACAATTAATTCTCCTTATCACTCTAGTTTCCTCTACCCAAAGCTGTTTTAACCATACCAACATGTTTCTTATATAGTCTTGTCATAAGCTCATAATCAACCTGAGTTTGAGATTGAAGCATCATTTGCTCCTCTAAAATCACAGCATTACCAGATGGTTCAGATGTAAATGATTTATCTTTTTTACCTCTATACTGTCCGTTTTTTATATTTGGGTCTTCTATGTGTTTTTCACTAGATACTGTCATTTTCAATTTTTTTGATTGTGATCTAGCTAAATCAGCAAAATCTAATGGAACTAAATCATGCGGAATATAATCAGGTGTATCTGAATTAGCTATATTTTGAGAAATTATTTTTTGTCTCTGATTTAACCAATCCATATGTTTAGTAACCATACCAAGCAAAGGAATTTTTGATAGATTCATAATATATCCTCTATAAAGATTTAATTTTGTCATTATGAATACACTTAATTAATAAATGGTAAAAATTTCCTGGAGGAAAAAAATACTTAGAAAAACTTTCCTATAAAGTTAATGTTTTTTAATTATTCCGTTTATGTTATTGAAATTACTTATTTTTTTTGAATTTTAAATTAACCATTTCTTAACTATAGACAGAGATAATTACAATTATTGATTAAGAATGATTTACTCATAAAGAAAAATTAATGTTAGAGAAAAAAAAATTAAATAATGAGAGAATAGTAAACACAGATGAGTTTTTCATTTCAAAGAAAATACCTATTGAGATCATGGAGATGATTACTGAAATAATTAATCATATTAAAGAAAACGATAAAAATAATAGATTAGGAAAAATAAATGATCAATAAAATATCTATTTCAGCAGAACAAGAATTAGAGGCGTTAAATACAGCCATTACAGACGCCATAAGTAAAGTAAGAGAAGGTATTTATGTAAGTATAAACCACCTTGAAACTTGGTGTGAAAGAATATGTAAGTCAATTTTGGAACTACCATCAGTTGAGTCGAGAAAAATGGCAAGTAAATTAGAAATTATAGTAAATGATTTAGACATACTAAAAGACTTAATTTTAAGACAACTGACAGCTATGAAATTTAAAGCTTCAAAAAAGAAATAATGTATAGAGATTTAAATGGATTTTGATCAACTAATTCGAGGTTTTTTAGCACTATTATTTGTCCTAGGCTTAATTGGAGGCCTTACAATTATTGCAAGAAAATTTGGCTTCACTGTAAGACCAACTAAAATAAATACAACAAAAAGTAATAATTTAAGTATTAAAGAAGTTATGAGTATTGATGCAAAAAGAAAACTAGTTTTAGTAAATAATAAAGAAACCGAACATTTACTTCTTATAGGCGAAAAAGATTTAGTAATTCATACAGGAATTAATAAAAGTGAAAAAATTATATAATAATATAATCCATATGAATTTGTTTAGAATACTGATTTATACATTATGTATAATTACATTTTTATTAATGTATTCAAATCAAACTCTCGCTCAACAATTCTCTCTTGATCTTGGATCTGAAACTGGCCCGCTTACTGGAAGAATTCTTCAACTCATAGCATTAATTACTGTTATTGCTATTGCTCCTTCATTACTAGTGGTTCTAACATCATTTACAAGAATTATAGTTGTTTTATCTCTCTTGAGAAGTGCAATGGGTGTTCAACAAACACCTCCAAATACTGTTTTGGTGGGGCTAGCTTTATTTCTCACTGCTTATGTCATGGCTCCAACATTAGAGACAGCTTATCAAGATGCTATTGTTCCATTAATCAATGAGGAAATTGAAGAACCAGAGGCAGCGAGAAGAATTGGAGAACCAGTCCATGCTTTTATGTTAGGCCAAGTTAGGGAAAAAGATCTAGGTCTCTTTCTTGATTTAACAGGTGAAAAACTTCCAGAGTCTCCTCAAACAACACCCTTTAGAGCACTTATCCCTGCTTTTTTAATAAGCGAGCTTAGAAGAGCTTTTGAAATAGGATTTCTATTATTTATACCATTTATAATTATTGATATGGTCGTTGCATCTATATTAATGTCTATGGGAATGATGATGCTACCCCCAATATTAATTTCTCTACCATTTAAACTTGTATTTTTTGTTTTAGTAGATGGTTGGCACTTAGTAACAAATAGTCTCGTGCTTAGTTTTGGCTAAAACTATATCTTTTTTATAATAAAATATGCTTAATTTTTTTTATACCTTTTCATAAATGCATCTAAGGTATCGATTTGTGCAATTCTTCCAGCTACTTGCCTAAAATCTACTGAATCTGTATCAGGATCTAGTGTAAGTATATCAAATGGCTCTGCATCTTTTGAGTTTTTCATCAAATTAATCCATTTATTTCTAACTAATTTTAAGTTTTCCCAATCATCTAATAAAGCCAATGATACAGTCATTTGCATTACTTGATTTCTTTCATCAAAATTTAATGGCTCACTAGATTGCCATCTTAAATCTAGAGCCTTTTCAAGTTCACTAACAGTTTTCAACCAATCTTTACTTTTCCAAAATACCTCAGCTCTAATAATATGACTTTCTCTTGAATTATTATTTTTTAATAAATCTAAAACTTTTTCGTAATTTTCATCTAATAAATGAGCCCTTGCCCTTAAAAATAATCTTTCTAATTTTAGTTCTTGAGGTAATAAGTCGAATTCACTATTATCTAATACTTCAATACATTTTTTTATCTCTCGATCAAATAGATAAACTGCTGCGAGTTTGGAGGCAATCCTTCCTTTTTCAATGCCTTTAAGTCTAAATGACACTTGATAATTTAATAACTGAGCAGCTTGTTCTAAAAGATCAACCGAAACCAACCTTTCAGATAGCTTGTTTATAATTTTATCTCCCACTTCTCCTTCCGGAGTTAATTCACTAAATTCGTTATATAACGCCAATGCTTTAATTGGTGGCATTTTTTCTGAATCACCCTCCAAGTAAAGTCTTAAAAATAAATTATTTAAATCTTTTTCTGCTTTTTCACTATCAATAGTACCTTTAAATGCAGACTTTATTGTCCTTAAAGAGTTCATAGCACCCCTATAATTTTCATCCTCAAGATATAGATCTCTCAAGTTTTTCAATAAAGATAATTCAAATTGATCACCTCTCCATACAAAAAGCAGGGATTCAAGATTATCAATTGCACTTTTAAGATTCATTTGTCCTAGTTTATATTTTTCCATACTATAAACAATTTGTGCTTCAGCCCATGTTGGTCTATATTTTTCATTCACTACTTCATTTAAAATATCTAAACCACCTACTTTATCTCCTGTTGCCATTCTTGCTAAACCAATAATAAGTTTACCCCTGCTAATATTTTCTAAAGAAGCTTCTTCAGGATCAATAGACTCAATTTCAAGTTCCGCACTTGCTACTTCACCCGCTTTAAATGCAGTTTCAGCTGCTAAAAGCTGAAATTTCACTCTCAATTCTGGCGTTAAATCTGACAAGGCAATTACACCTAATTGAAACTCCTGTCTAGACTCTTGCCATTCTTTTCTTTCGGCTAAAACAGCCCCTTTCCACAGAGATACTGAAGGATCCACACCAAAATCTGGCTCTAATAGATCTTTAGAAGCATCATTAATTCTTCCTAACAAATAAGATGAAGCTCCTCTTATTGCTCTGAATTCTAAATTTTGCTCAATTGATGGGTCTATATCATATGCAAGCTTTAGATATCCTAGAGCTTCAGCACTTAGACCATAACTTATATATAATCTCGCAATATCTGTATAAGACTCAATTTTTTCATCATCTCCAGATTTTGAAGCTGACAGCTGAAGTTCACGACTGAACTGGTCGAGATTTTCTAAATTAGTTTCCCCTCGCCACTCAACAAAATCTAAAATTGAACTTACATCTTCAAATAAATCTTCATCTGATTCATCTTTATCTTCAAATGACTCTTTTTTATTATTTGATAAAGCTAAACCAATGTTAGGCGAGGAAATCTCAACACCATAATTTGCTGTTGCAACTCTAATATCGTCCGATCTCCTCTCAACAACTACACCTTGCGCTGATTGAAGAAGTTTAAATTGAGCAAAAATTCTATCTTCCGCCCTCCCCCGGCCATCCTGTAAAATAGGAATTACTGCTAAATCATCCCCTACTTCCGGATCTGCTATGGCAATTCTTGAGGATGCACCTTCGACTGGAATAAATACCCTCGGACCAGTAGGCCAATTAGGTTGTCCTCTTGCAAGCAATGGTCTAGTTAATTCTCTTTTTTTAGATTTAAATTCAACATTCCAATTAGACCCTCTTCTTGAAACACTAGCAAACAATCCTTCTCTAACTTTCAATCGAAAAGCTAAACCTCTCATAATTTTTATTGATTCAATTGAAATCAGATCTTTAGCAAATTCTTTTCCTAGAGGAGATATATTAAATAGTCCACTTCCACCAAACAAAACCCAGTTATATCCAGCTCTTTCAAAAACTGCGGCAGTTGTTGGATTCTGCCATTTAAAAGAAACTAACAAGCCATCATCTTTTTTTGAAAAATCAATATTGAGTTTCCCTGGTTTTTCAATTGTAAATTTATTATTTTCTTTATCATCTTTAGCTGATTTAACACCTTTATCTTTATCTTTATCTTTATTTTTTTTATCTTTTGCTTTACTAACAGTAGGTTCTAATTCCGCATTTTCTTTAGTATTATTTTTACTAATTGATAGATTTAGGTCATCTGTATTTTTTTTAATAGTTATATTAGGACTAGTATTTTTTTCGGATATTTTTTTATCATAAATTAAATCTAGTACAACTGATTTATTATTTAAAAAATTATTAATTTTTATTTCATTTGATGTTTCTATTTTAATTAATGATTCATTGGTATTTGTTTCCTGGGTTATACCAAAGATATATGGGATTTTATTTTTATAGTTTGAAGGAAAGATAAATTTTTCTTTTCGATTAAATTTAATTAGTACTATATTTAGATTCTTTTCAATTGT
>PTLN01000025.1 GCA_002938125.1 Alphaproteobacteria bacterium MarineAlpha2_Bin1 | reverse complement strand
TCTCCGAACTAAGCATTTCATCCAAATTCTCAATGATAACGATCTTTAACTACTGTCGAGAAAATAATTTAAAAAACTTAAATTAGAGGCTCGATAGAATGAACATGATTGAGTGGCCCAAAACCCCTCCCAATGCCTGGTGCATTTTTGATTGCTTTGTTAACATATTCATGAGCTATTGCAACTGATTTTTTTATTTCATTACCTTTAGATAAGCCTGACGCAATAGCTGCAGATAGTGTACATCCTGTTCCGTGTGTATTATTAGTATTTATTCTAATTGCCTCAAAAATATCAATATTATTTTCTTGAATTAAATAATCTTTCACAATTTCGCTATTACTGTGCCCACCTTTCATTAAGACAGCAGATGGACCCATAGATAATATTAACATACCAGCCTTTATTATTTCTTTTTCAGTTCTAATTCTCATATTACTTATAATCTCTGCCTCGGGAATATTTGGAGTAACTATAGTAGCATGAGGTATTAAATTATTTATTAATGATTTTCTTGCTTCTTCTGTTAATAGATCATCTCCACTTTTTGCAACCATCACTGGATCAATTACCAACGAACAATCTGAAAAATTATTAATTATCTTTTGAGACACAAGATTCACTATATCCGGCTTATGAAGCATTCCAATTTTAATCGAATCAACTTTTATATCTTGAAAAACACAATCAATTTGATTTGAAATAAAATCCAATGGGATATCTAAAATTGATTTTACTCCTATGGTATTTTGAGCAACTAAAGCAGTTATAACTGACAGTGCATAACATTTAAACGCAGTAATAGTTTTGATATCAGCTTGCGCACCAGCACCTCCAGATGGATCTGTTCCTGCAATACTTAAAACTTTACTAATCATAGCAATTAACTTTTTGAAAAAGATTTTTCAATAGAGTCAATAGCGTATTTAATTGATTTAGGATCATTTCCTTCTGCCATTATTCTAATTAAAGGCTCAGTTCCAGATTGTCTTACTATAATTCTTCCAGAAGAACCTAGTCTTTTATTATGGTCCTTAATTGTTTTTTGGACTATTTCGCTATCAATAGAGTTTAACGTTGACGAGTCAATATTTTTTAGAATTTGGGGAAATAATTTAAAAGGATGAAATATTTCACTGGGCTTTTTATTTTCATGTAACATAATTAGTAATAATTTAATCGCTGCCAGCAAACCATCACCTGTAGTTGAATTATCTAAAAAAATTATATGGCCTGATTTTTCAGCACCGAAGTTTGCATCATTTTTAATCATCTCTTCTAAAACGTATTTATCACCAACTTTAGATCTCAAAAGATTTACACCTATTTTTTTCAAATATAGTTCTAACCCCATATTGGACATTGAGGTAGTAACAACATGATTTTTTTTTAACTTATTAGTGCTTTTCAAATAATTAACTATAGCACCTATTAAGTTATCTCCATCTACTAAGTTACCCTTTTCGTCAGATACAACCAATCTATCTGCATCACCATCCAGCGAAAAACCTATATCTGCTCTCTGTTCAAGGACTTTTTGTACCATTTGTTTTGGATAAGTTGAGCCACATTGATCATTAATATTAATTCCATCAGGATTATCATTTATTGAAATTACAATTGCTCCTAACTCTCTTAAAACTGCAGGAGCTATCTTATAAGCAGCACCGTTAGCACAATCTATTACAATTTTTATACCAGAGAGAGTTCCTTTGCTTTTAAAATTTAATTTTAAATTTTCAGCATATTTTCCAATTTCACCTTCTAATCTCCTAGCCCTTCCAACTTTATTGGGGTATGAAAGTTTAACTCCTTTTATTATTCTTTTTTCTATCTCGACTTCATCCTTGTCAGAAATTTTATATCCATCAGGACCAAAAATTTTAATACCATTATCCTTATATAAATTGTGAGATGCAGATATAACTAAACCTAAATTAGCTTGTAAGCATTGAGTTAGCATCGCAACAGCTGGTGTGGGCATTGGGCCAACTAATATTACATCCGACCCTACTGAGGTAAATCCAGATACCAGTGCAGATTCTAACATATAGCCTGACAATCTTGTGTCTTTGCCAATTAAAACAGTATTCCTTCTATGATCATTTGCAAAATAACTGCCTATAGACATACCTAATTTAAGAATTATCTCTGGAGTCATAGGAAATTTATTTGCCTCTCCCCTAATTCCATCTGTTCCAAAAAAATGTTTTTTATTAATTTTTATCATAACAACTCATCAAAGAAACTATATTAATACTATAATTAATTTTTTGTCTCAATAATATGCATCCAAATACTAATAGCTTGTAAAGTTTCTTTTACATCATGCACCCTATACATCTGTATTCCTTGAGATAATGACCATAGGACAGAAGCGATAGACCCCCCAAGCCTATCCTTTTCATTTTCTAATTTGCTCCAACGGGCAATAAAGCTCTTACGAGAATAACCAAGAAGGATCGGACAGCCAAGGCTATGAAAAATACTTATATATTTCATTATTCGTCTTAAATGGTAATCTGTTTTTCCAAAACCTATACCCGGATCAATTATAAGTCTAGATCTATCTATACCATGTTTTTCACAAAACTTTATTCGTTCTTCAAAATAATCAAAAATATCTAAGATTACATCGTTATATTTTGGATTCTCTTGCATATTTTTTGGAATACCCTGACTGTGCATTAGAATGAGACCACATGGTGTTGATCTTATTTCTTTAACGCTATCTTTATCGTTTGTAAGAGACGAAATATCATTAATAATCTTTGCTCCTGCCATAATTGCCTCTCTCATAATCTGAGATTTGTTTGTATCGACAGATATTAAATTCTTCTTAGAGAGCTTATCTATAACACTTATAATTCTCCTAGATTCTTCGTAATTTGAAATAGACTCAGAACCAGGCCTAGTGGATTGCCCACCTATATCTATAATACTTGCACCATGTTTAACCAGGTTTTCACCGTGACTTATAGCATTCTTATGTAAATAAAATTCTCCACCATCTGAGAAACTATCAGGGGTTACGTTAACAACTCCCATCACAGAAGGAGAATTAAATGAAATTCCATGCAAACTCATTCTCTTAGATAGAATTAAATGAATTTTTTCTTCTATTTCTTCAGAGCGCTTGTTTTCTTTTGCCCAGTCAAGCAGATTCTCGAATGGTAAATCAAAAGAAAAGGTTTTAAGATTCCTTCTGATAAAAATTTTAAATATTTTGAAATTTAGTTCACTGCTTCCAAGTGTCAATGCATTACTTTGACCAAGGTTAAAACCTTGTGGTGCCAAATAAATATTATCATTCGGAAGAATATTATTTAGCAAAGTATTAATTTGACTATAACAGCAAATTTATGAGTTGGGTTGAGGAGAAGGTTTGAAACCACCAGCCTTTGAACCTTTTTTCTTAGATGTTGGAACTGAAGATATTGTACTTCCCTTATTTTGTTCTAAATCATCATTTTCTTCTCTATTGATTTCTTTTCCATCGAGAATTAATTTTATTTCATCCCCTGTTAATGTCTCATATTCAAGAAGAGCTTTAGAAAGCTTGTGAAGGCTGTCGATATTTTCCTCAAGAATTTTTCTTGCTACATCATTTGCTTCATTAACAATTCTTTTAACTTCTTCATCAATTAACTGGGCTGTACTTTCAGAAACATTTTTCTTTTGAGCAACAGAGTGACCCAGGAAAACCTCTTCTTCATTATCTCCGTATCGAAGAGGCCCAAGTTTCTCGCTCATTCCCCACTCCGTGACCATTCTCCTAGCCAAATCTGTGGCCATTTTGATATCACTAGAAGCTCCAGTAGTAATCTTTTCGACTCCAAAAATTAACTCTTCTGCTAGTCTACCACCGAATGCGATAGCCAATGAGTCTTTAAGATATTCTTGAGATTGAGAATATTTGTCCTTTTCTGGCAACCTTTGTACAAGACCCAAAGCACGACCCCTAGGAATTATAGTCGCTTTGTGAATAGGGTCTGATGCCTTACAATGAACTGTAACTAAAGCATGACCCGCTTCATGATAAGCTGTTAACTCCTTCTCATCATCTGACATAACCATGGATCTTCTTTCCGCTCCCATCATTACCTTATCCTTGGCATCTTCAAACTCAAGCATCGTAACTACTTTTTTGCCCTTCCTAGCAGCCCATAATGCAGCTTCATTAACTAAATTGGCTAAGTCAGCTCCGGAAAAGCCAGGAGTGCCTCTAGCAATAGTTCTAGCTACTACATCGGGACCTAACGTAACTTTTTTCATATGTACTTTAAGAATTTTCTCTCTACCGAGTATATCTGGATTAGGAACTACAACCTGTCTATCGAAGCGACCAGGTCTGAGAAGTGCCGGGTCTAATACATCAGGCCTATTTGTAGCAGCAATCAGAATTACTCCTTCGTTTGCCTCAAAACCATCCATTTCAACCAGGAGTTGATTTAGTGTTTGCTCTCTCTCGTCATTACCTCCACCTAATCCAGCGCCTCTGTGCCTTCCTACAGCATCTATTTCATCAACAAATATAATACAGGGGGCATTTTTCTTTGCTTGTTCAAACATATCCCGTACTCTACTGGCGCCTACTCCTACAAACATTTCAACAAAATCAGACCCAGAGATAGTAAAGAAAGGAACGTTAGCTTCCCCAGCTATTGCTCTAGCCAGAAGGGTTTTACCAGTGCCCGGGGGGCCAACTAAGAGCGCACCTTTCGGAATTTTTCCACCCAAACGCTGGAATTTTTGGGGATCTTTCAAATAATCTACTATCTCTTCTAATTCTTCTTTCGCCTCATCAATTCCTGCTACATCCTGGAAAGTAACTTTTCCCTGCTTTTCTGTTAATAACCTAGCACGTGACTTTCCAAAACCCATGGCACGACCGCCACCGCCTTGCATTTGACGCATAAAAAATATCCATACTCCTATTAGTAGAAGCATTGGGAACCAGGCAATCAATATATCTAAAATACCAGGTCTTCCCTTTTCAAGCGGGATAGCACGTATTAGAACACCTTGGTCCGTTAAAGTTTTTACTAAGTTAGGATCATTTGGAGCATAAGTCTTAAATTCCCTACCATCATTTAAATTACCAGATATCGAATTACCCTTAATAGAAACTTCCCTTACTTGGCCTGACTTTACTTCAGCTATAAACTCAGAAAATGCTAAGTCACGTTTGGTACTCTCCGGGTCTGAGCTTTGAAAAAGCTGATACATTGCTATTACTACTAAAGCAATAATTGCCCAAAGGGCTATATTTTTTCCAAAATTATTCAAGGGAAATACCTCTCCAATTAATCAACAATTTATAAAAACACAATACAATTATAAATAGGTTATTTATTTCAATTTACAACCGCAAAACCCAAGGGTGACAAAGATTGAATAGGCGCAAATGTAGCAGTTACGTCTAAATCCCGATATAAACTAACCCCTAAGTTAGGAATTGAAATAACCTTATCTTTATCCCAAAGGGCCGGTAAACTTAATAAAGCCACTTTAGGAATATTCGAACAATGATTATAATAACCTGCATTTGTTACCTGATCAAAACCCTTTCTACCAAGTCTCTGCAATTTAAGCTGTTTTTCACGGCTTTTAGTCATTTTTATCTTAAATCTTCTATCCCAGAGTAAGGACTCAGCATCTATTTCAATTTGTTTTGGATCAATATTTCTAATTTCTCTTACACAAAATAAATTACCCTTTTTTTTAATTAATAAGCAACCTCCAAGAGTTTTTGAATTAGAAAATCTAGTAAAATGTTCCGATACCCTTTTTAAACCACGCATGGAAGGAGAATATTCCAGTCCGGCAACTGTAATAATTGACCTGGATAAAATTTGCTGTCTAAAATCTCTATTAAGCTTTAAAAATTGTTTCAAATTAAACCTAACAAATCCTAAATCATTAACTTCTGCATTCAAGGCAAAAAACTTGCTTATAGCTTTTTCAAACTTAATTCTTTTTTCTGCATAAAGTTTATCTATTGACCAATTCTTCCCAGCTAGATACTTACGTGCTTTAACTCTTAGAAAAAAATTATTCTTATTTGTTTGATCTTCTATCCATGTAATTTTTTTTTCTAATAAATAATTTTTTAAGTCATTATGATCAAAATTTAATAAAGGTCTCAAAAGTCTATAACTATTAAATTCTCTTATAGCACTCATGCCAGCCATACCAATGAACCCGCTATCTCTCCAACTTCTCATTAAACAAGTTTCCCTTTGATCCAAACTATGGTGACCTACTAAGAGATGGAAAATATTATTGTTTTCACAAAATTCTGACAAAAGTTTATATCTATAATTTCTTGCAACTTCTTGGATTCTGGATTTAGGTATTAGACCTTGATATTTAATAATTTTGTGCTGTATATCTAATTTTTTTAGCTGCCTTTCAACTGATAAAGCTTCTTCAAATGAACTATTTCTCAATGAATGATCAACTGTAATACCGATTACCGATCCTCCAAATTTTTTAACCCAGTTTTTTGCTAGTAAAATCAGAGCAAGACTGTCTGATCCACCAGATACAGCAACGCCGATTTTTGGTTTTTTCTCAAATGGAACAAAAACATCCATATTCTTTGAGAATTCCGTCTCTAGAAAATTTATTAAATTAGATCTAGTTTTTACAACCAATTCTTACCGACTCCTGCAAAGCTCTCCTCCTTATTCTTGAGTTTGCTTCAGGGAACTTTAGAAGAAGCTCTTCAAATGACTCGCAAGCTTCATTAGAGTTCCCTAACTCTGCTAGAGACATACCTAACTTTAAAAGGCTATCAGGTGCCTTATTACCTAGAGGAAATAATTTATAACTATCTATAAAAGCACCTGCAGCCTCTGCAAAACTTTTTTTAACGTAGTAAACTTCACCTAACCAATAATAAGCATTACTTGATAACTTATGATCTTTATTTTTCTGAATAAATTCTTTAAATGCCAGTTCAGCTGCTTGGTAGTCCAACTTCATAAGTAGGCTTCTTGCAAAAGCATATTGTTTTTCTGGGCTTGAGTTTGGAAGAAAACTCTCTACCTTTGAGGTTTTCGCTTCACTATAAGTACTTCCATTAAGATCTTTTTTAAGGTCATTATCTAAGCCAGACTCTGTTTGAGTATTTTGATTTAAATCTTTATTTTGTCTAGGAATTGCTTTTAGATTTGTAACAATGTTTTCAATAGACTTCAGCCTTAAATCTAAATCTTCTACAAGCTTATCTATCCTCTCCCTCATTATAATCACATCATTGCCTGCTGTTTCAACCGCACCTGTTAATCTTCTTAGTTCTGTCTCAAGCTCAGACATTCTTAGTTCATTAGCCGTCATTCTTTGAATAAATGGACTGGTGCCTGAGGAACCTTGTTTATTAAAGTTTTCCTTACCAGATACGATATTACTATCTCTTTTGTAGATTACTCTCGAAATATCTTGCAGGCTCTTCTCAAGACTATCTAATCTATTATTAAGAGTTCTGACATTGTTAACAGAATTATTTGACTTAAATTCTTGATTAGGAACTGTTTCTTGGGCGAAGGAGGACCCATATAGAAATAAATAGAGTGCTAGAATAAAAAAAGAGCTAAATATCTTACAATAATTTAATAAAAACATATTTGATCCAATGAAAGTTTAGTAAGCAAATATATATCTAAATTAAGGCATAAGTTTGATGAAAGCGATTTACTCACCAGCTTATTTGCCGGTGAGCAAATCAAAAATACTTACAGCTAAAAAGATAAAAAAAATTATCTTAATACAGCTAACCTATTGAGCTCTAACTCTTGTAACCCCACGCCTATTTTGACTCCAAGCTGTGTCATTAGAGCCTAACGCTACAGGTTTTTCTTTACCGTATGATATGGTCATTATCCTTGCACCATTAATTCCAAGCGCAACCAGGAAATTACTTACAGCAGTAGCTCTTCTTTCACCAAGAGCTAAGTTGTATTCTCTAGTGCCTCGCTCATCACAATGACCTTCAATTGTAACACTTACATTTGAGTATCTTTTTAACCAAGCAGCTTGTCTTTCTAATGTTCTTCTAGCTTCAGGTGTTAAATCTGAACTATCGTATTCAAAAAGAACACGATCACCTACATTAGAGACAAGATCAGCCTGACTGCCAGGCAATATCTCCGCTGATTTTGATTGTTCTTGTGATGATTCCACTGATGATGATGATGATGATTTCGTGCTTTCTCCGCTTCCTCCGGCCCCAGAGTCAGTATCTGTAACCGTAGTACAAGCCGATACCACGAAAAGTGCGGCTATTGCCATGATGAACTTCAAACGCATCTATTTCTCCGTCGCCAAAAATTGACAAAAACTCACTGTCATCCTATCAAAAAAAACCAATTTGATAAGATTTGAGAGTTATTATTTACTTTTACTACTCTCTTTCAATTTATTCAACTGCGCTTTTAAACCTCTATTGGTCATCTGTCCAGCCAGATTATTGAAAAATAAGCAATTTTCAATAAAAATCTTTTATTTATTGGACTGAAGACAATGGGGACCAAGCTGGATCTGAGGCATCTAAAGGGGTAATAAGCCTTCTTTCGTTAAATCCTGTTAAATCTACAGACCAAAGGCTAAATGAACCACCAGATCCATCCGCCTTACTAGGTTTTTGTCTAAAAAACATTAAAACCCTTCCATTTGGCGACCATGTGGGTCCTTCATCAAGAAAACTTTCAGTTAAAAGCCTTTCTCCAGAACCATCAACTCTCATAACTCCTATATGAAATCTACCCTTGTAAAATTTAGTAAAAGCAATTAAATCTCCTCTAGGTGACCATACTGGGGTAGCGTATCTGCCTTTACCAAAAGATATTCTTTTCTGTTGTTTGCCGTTTGCCTTCATAACATATAATTGCTGTGTGCCACTTCTGTCAGAATTAAAAACAACCCTAGTCCCGTCCGGCGAGAAAGATGCCGAGGTATCGATTGATGGATTTTTTGTTAACCTTTGAACTTTCCTAGTTCTAATATCCATTGTGTAAATATCCGAGTTACCACTGAGAGCTAAACTCATTATAACTTGATTCCCATCAGGGGAAAAACGCGGAGCAAAGGTCATACCTGGAAAATCTCCAAGAACTTCCTGCTGCCCAGTATCTATATTATAGATATATACCCGAGGTTTTTTATTGAAATAACTTAAATATGTGATCTCTTGACGTGTGGGTGAAAACCTTGGAGTAAGAACTAAATGCTTACCATCAGTTAAAAATTTATGATTAGCTCCATCCAAGTCCATAATAGCAAGTCTTTTGATTCTTTTAGTTGCTGGTCCAGTTTCTGAAACATAAACTATTCTAGTATCAAAATAGCCCTTCTCACCTGTAAGTCTCTCATATATTTGGTCAGAAACTATATGAGCTACTCTTCTCCAATTAGTTGGAATAGTTTTGTAAACTAGCCCGGTCATTTGCTGCTCAGCAAATGTATCCCACAATCTAAATGAAACATTTAATCTTCCATCAGACTCAATTTCAGATGATCCAGTCACCAATGCTTGGGCATTTATGACTCTCCAATCACCAAATCTTGGCCTTTCAGCCATCCCCTTAGTATCTTCAATAAATGACTTCCTATCTAGTGGAAGAAATAATCCTGAGCGCTCAAGATTGTTACTAACAATATCTGAAATTTTTTTTCCTGTATGATTAATATCACTTATAGCCGCTGATGAATTGAAGACTGAGATAGCAATTGGAAGAGGGTCAATATTACCTCTAGTTATATCTATCTCAACTTGACCTTGGGCAAGATTTGTTGAAATCAATAAAGTAAGTAAACTTAGAAAAATTTTTTGCATATAAAATCTCATTTTTAACATTCTATTTTATAAAAAAAAAGTATCAACCACCTAATAATTGTTTTGGATTAAATGTAAGAGTAATATCACGCCAAGCATCATATTTTGCCTTAGGCAGTCCAGTAAATGGCTGAGCTTTGTAAACTGCTCGGATGGCACTATCAGCCGCAGCCCTAAAAAAGGTATCTTTAAGTTTACTCGAATTTACAATCTCTGGCACTCCCCTTAAGCTCCCATCCAAATTCAAACCAATCCTAAGTTTAATTATTAAATCAACAGCATCTCTGGCACCAGAGGGAGGTGTCCAATTTTTCTCAATCTGATACCTAATTAGATCAATGTCTCTCATAGTTAGGCGAGATGAAATTCTGGCATTTTTAATTAACTTCTTTTTTTTATCTATTTTATTTAAAACGTCTTCAGTTATCTTAGGCTTATTGAGAAAGTTATTTTCTTTCTGCTTTTCCAAAATTTTATCATCACTCATTTTTTTTCTAGATTTATCTATCAAAAGAGAAATTCTGCTTGTATCAAAGTCTTGAACTTTTTTTGGAGGTCTGGGCTTTAACTTCGGTCTTAATTTAGTTTGATCAATGGAATTGTTTTTTAGTATGTCTTTTTTAGGTTTAGGTTTTTTTTGTGGTTCAAAGATTTCTACTACTTCTTTTTCTATTGATTCCTGAGATTTGTTGACAGGTTTCACAATTGGTTTTGATTTGATTATCTGTTTATCTAAATTTACTTTCCTCGGTTTGCTCTTAACTTCTTTTAATGATGTTATTTCCTCATCGAGTGTTACTATATCTACAATTATTGGATCATCATTTATTTCTCTATTATTCAAAAGATCAGGCAATGTAAACCACATAGATCCTAAAATAAGGAAATGGAAAGAAATAGAAAATAGAACTGGTATTCGCATAAAATATATATATATATTACTGTTGTGGCTTTTCTGTGATCAATGATACTTTATTAAAACCAGCAGCTGTAATTTCTGACATAACTTCCATAACTTTTCCATAATCAATACTTTTATCCCCTCTAATAAAAATTCTAGAATCCTTTCGGTTGTTTGAAATTGCCTTTAACCTGGCTGTTAAAGTGTTCAATTTAACTTCTGTATCTTGAATATAAATTTTACCCTCGCTGTCTATGCTTATTGCAAGAGGTTCATCTTTGCCAGGAATAACTTTTGCTTTAGTTTTGGGCAAGTCTATTGTTACACCAACTGTCAGCAATGGAGCAGTTACCATAAAAATAACAAGTAGAACTAACATTACATCAACAAATGGTGTAACATTAATTTCCGACATTGGTTTATATGAAGTATTTTTTTGTTGTTTTTTTTCAGCAAGAAAGGTTGTCATTTGGTTGACCTTTCCTCAAGTTGACGAAGTAAAATTGATGAAAATTCTGCCGCAAACCCATCTAAGCGGTTAGCGAATCTATTCAAATCATTAGAAAATTTATTGTATGCTATAACAGCAGGGATTGCTGCTACGAGGCCAATTGCTGTTGCAAATAGGGCTTCAGCAATTCCTGGCGCAACAACTACTAAGCTTGTATTCTCACTTGAAGCTATTGATTGGAAACTATTCATAATCCCCCAAACAGTTCCAAATAGCCCTACAAATGGAGCCGTTGAACCAACAGTAGCTAAAAACCCCAAGTATTTCTCTAAATTTTCAACTTCTCTACTGATTGTTAGTCTCATAATTTGACTTAATCGATCTTTGAAACTCGCATTTAATTGGCCTAATTTTGAGACTTTACTTGTTCTCTTCCATTCTTTCATAGCAGAAACAAACAATAGAGCCATTGGATGATCTGCTCCTGATTTTATATTATCATATAACTCTTCAAGCGAGCTCCCTGACCAAAATTTATCTTCAAATTCTTCTGTTTTTTGAGAAATATCCCTTAATTTTTTTATCTTATCAAAGATTATTGCCCAAGACCAAATAGAGGCAGAAACTAAAATTAAAAGGACTAATTTTACGATAAAATCAGCCTTATAGATTAGAGACCAAATTGATAAATCAGCTGAAACAGAACCAGCGATCGATATAGCCTCTACAGCTTGTTGCTCCATATTAATACTCTTTCTAAAGTAAACTAATCACTTATTTTTTTTAAATTAACATATATCTCATTTGGGAGAATAATAGCACGGCCAGTCTGAGATATACACGCTAAATTAATTATACTTTTTACAAGAAGTTTACCACCCAACTCTATCTTTTGATCAAATTGGATTATTTCTTTTTTTAAACTCTTTATTCGTGAAATTACCTCTATCTCATCGTTGAATCTAGCTGGTGATATAAACTTCAAATTACAACTTCTCACAACAAAATAAATTTTTAAAATATCAGTAATGTAATTAAGCTCATATCCCATACTCCTAAAAAACTCTGTTCTTGCCCTCTCAAAATATCTTAAATAATTAGCATAATATACTAAACCTAAAGAATCTGTATCTTCATAGTAAATTCTGATTAAAATATTTTGTTTCTTATGTATCAATTAATCAATCCAGATCTAGCTCTGATTGAAATGATTTTGGCCTCTCGATGTTTAAATGTTTAAATGCGTTAACTGTAAGAATTCTCCCCCTGGGAGTTCTTTGGATTAACCCTATTTGAATAAGAAAAGGTTCAATAATTTCTTCTATGGCATCACGTGGTTCAGATAAGGCTGCAGCAATAGTCTCAATACCAACAGGACCACCTAAATAATTCTTGGCTATGCACATCAAATACTTTTTATCCATCGCATCAAGTCCCTTAAAATCAACCTCAAGACGACCTAAGGCATCGCTCGCCACATTTTTATTAATTACCTTTGCCTTGGTAACTACCGCAACATCTCTAACCCTTTTTAATAATCTATGAGCTATTCTGGGAGTACCTCTTGAACGGCATGCGATTTCAATAGCACCCTCATTTTCTAATTTAATATCCAGGAGTTTTGAACCCCTTTTAACTATATTAACTAAATCATTGACCTCATAAAAGTTTAACCTAAGAGGTATACCAAACCTCTCTCTTAATGGCGTGGTCAATAATCCAGATCTGGTTGTTGCACCAACTAAAGTAAATTTAGGCAGATCAATTCTTACAGATCTCGCTGCTGGCCCTTCACCAATAATTAGGTCTAAATGAAAGTCTTCCATTGCAGGATACAAAATTTCCTCAACTGAAGGTGATAATCTATGAATTTCATCAATGAATAGAACATCTCTCTCATTAAGGTTAGTTAAGATAGCAGCAAGGTCACCAGATTTAGAAATTATAGGACCTGCTGTTGCTCTGAAATTTACTCCCAACTCCTTTGCAACAATTTGAGCTAGAGTTGTCTTACCTAACCCAGGCGGACCAACAAATAAAACATGGTCAAGAGCTTCGGTTCTTGACTTAGCAGCTTCAACAAAAATACTTAAGTTATCGCATAATTTTGGTTGACCTATAAAATCTTTTAGTCGTGAAGGCCTAATACCAAAATCATCCTCTTTAGAATTTTGAATTTTTGAATCAACCAACCTCTTATCTTTTTTTTCTTCCATTAAATTAATTCTCTTCTTTTATTTAGACGTTTCAAAGACTCTCTTATCAAATCTTCCAAGCCTATTTCTTTCTGTTCAGAAATTAATGAAACTAAAACCTGATCTATATCAGTTTTTCTAAATCCTAAGTTTATAAGCGCAGATTCGGCATTGATCCTATCCTCTCTATCATTTGGCAAACTGTATTCATTTAATTTTGGCTCAATCATCAAACTAGAAGGAACTTTATCTTTTAACTCATTCACAATTCTAAGAGCTAGTTTTGGACCTATACCAGAAACTTTTGTAAAAGCGCTTTTGTCTTGGTTAGAAATAAGTTTAGATAATATATTTGGTTCATAAAGGGATTGGATAGCTAAAGCAACTTTTGCACCAACCCCTTGAACAGAAATTAAAATCTTAAACCACTGCTGCTCTATTAAATCATTAAACCCATAAAGATGGAAATGATCTTCTCTAATGTGAGTTTCTATAAAAAGGCTATATTCTGAAAATTTTTTTGGCGCTTGCTCAATAGTTTTTTGACTACAAAAAATTAAATAACCAACCCCTCTAACATCAAGGATTATCCAACCTTCACCAACTTCGTCTATTAAGCCTGTTAGTTTTGCAATCATTTGTTTGCTTTCAAATTAATAGATAAATTAGTTGCAGATGTACTATAATGACTGTGACAAATAGCCACAGCTAAAGCATCTGCAGCATCATACCCATTAATTATACAGCCAGGAAGTAAATGCTTAACCATAACCCTAACTTGTTCCTTTTCTGCATGTCCTTTTCCTACCAAAGATTTTTTAATTTTGGTGGATGAGTACTCGCTAACAGGGATTCCATAATTTGCAGGTACCAATAATGAGATGCCTCTTGCTTGCCCAAGTTTAAGAGTTGAATTAGGGTTTTTGTTGAGGAATACCTCTTCCACAGCAGCTGAATTAGGTGAGTATGACTCAACAATCTTTAAAAGAGACTGATAAATTAAAGATAGCCTCTCAGGTAATGTATTTTTATTAGATATTTTTATTACTCCATTATCTACATGACTGAGAGCTGAACCAGAAACTCTGATTAAACCCCAACCCGTATTATTAAGTCCTGGATCTAAACCTAAAACTAACATCTGAGTCTCAATAATATCATTTACCCACTCAACTTATTTAAAGTTTCGTCAGAAATTTCAAAATTGCTACTTACAGTTTGAACATCATCGCTTTCTTCTAATGTCTCAAAAATTTTAAGGACCTTTTCAGCATTTTCATTATCAATTTTAATAAGATTTTTTGGTTTCCATATCAATTCAGCAGAAATTTCACTTGATATTTTAGATTCAAGTGAATTACGAATATTATAAAAATTTTCTTGAGTAGTAATAAATTCATGTTGCCCATTCGTATCAATTACTTCTTCAACACCTAATTCAATTGCCAACTCTAACATTTCATCAGAATCTTTTTTGGATGTTTCTACCCTTATGGACCCTACCCTATCAAATTGAAAAGCAACGGAGTTCGTCTCACCCAAAACACCCCCATGTTTTACAAAAGCTGCTCTTACTTCACCTGCTGTTCTATTTCTATTATCAGTAAGAGCATCAACAATAAAGGCTACACCCCCAGGGGCATAACCTTCATACCTAACTGCCTCAAATTTTGAACCAACACCTGAATTAGTCCCACGATTTATTGCTTTTTCCATAGTATCCTTTGGAAGGTTACTAGACTTAGCTGCAGAAATCGCAGATCTTAGTCTTGGATTAGCACTTGGATCAGCTCCTCCTTCTTTGGAAGCTACAGTTAATTCACGTATTAGTTTTGTAAAAACTTTAGCTCTCTTTGCATCTTGAGCACCCTTACGGTACATTATATTTTTGAATTGCGAGTGACCAGCCATAATATTTATCTTATTTTATGTGACTAAATTTTAAACCCATAATTTAACATGTTAACAAAATTAAACCATCGAACTAATTTGGCCATTCTTCAATTAATCTTCCCCCAACTCTCAAAGGAGTAATTTTTTTTGCCAAACCTGTTATTTCACTTGTTTCGATTACAACACCACAGATAGTTGCCTCCCCGCTAGCAGGTCTAAACCTATCTTTAGAGATCTTACCTAAAAACCTATTTATAGGAACTTCTTTTTGCATTCCTATAACTGAATTATAATCCCCGCACATACCTGCATCGGTCTGATATGCTGTACCTTTGTCTAAAATTTGAGAGTCTGCAGTAGGGATTTGTTGGTGAGAGCCTATAACAGCCGAAACTCTTCCATCAAGAAATTGAGCCATTGCCATTTTTTCACTTGTAGCCTCAGCATGAAAATCAACAAAAATCACGTCTACTGTCTTACCTAAATTAGATGATTTTAGACAATTTTCTATACTTAAAAATGGGTTTTCATTAGGCTTCATAAATACCTGACCTATGAGATTTATGATCAATATTTTCTTACCGTCATAAGTGTTAAAAACGTTGTGACCTCTACCTGGCGTTCCCATAACATGATTTAATGGCCTGAGTAGTCTTGGCTCATTCTCGATATACTCTACAATTTCTGCTTGGTCCCATGAATGATTTCCACCAGTAATTACATCAATACCAGAATCAAAAAATTGATTACATATTTGAGATGTTATCCCAAAACCACCTGCAGCATTTTCTCCATTGACTACTACAAAATCAAGAGAAAGTTTTTTTCTTAGAATAGGAATTGAGTTAATGACTTTTTCCCTTGCAACCTTTCCAACAATGTCTCCTAAAAAAAGTAACTTCAATCTAACCTCTCAAAATTTTCTTCTGTTACAACCATATCAAGCCTTTCATCGTACTCAGAACTGGGTATTAAATTTACCCTCTGAATCTCTCTCGCAATACCAATTAGTACAATACGTCGACCTCCATTTTGCTTAAGATTAGATATAGTTGCGTCATAGTAACCGCCTCCATACCCTAATCTATTTCCTTCTTTATCAAAACCTACCAAGGGAGTTAATATAACATCTGGGACTAATAAGGGTTGATCTTCCCATGGTTGAGCTGTTCCAAATTTTCCAGGCCTAAGTGGCTCGTAAGGACACCACTTTCTAAAATTAAGAATCTTACTATAGGCAATAATCTCTGGCAAACAAATCGTACAACCAAAGTTGAATAGTTTTGTAATAAGATATATAGGGTCTGCTTCATTTCTTATCGGCCAATATCCAGCTACTACTAGGTTTTTAGAAAAATAATAATTTTGTAATAAATTATTTG
>PTLN01000024.1 GCA_002938125.1 Alphaproteobacteria bacterium MarineAlpha2_Bin1 | reverse complement strand
TAGAGAAAACATTTTTATCATTTTTGAATAAAGCGTTTAGCCTATCAAGGGATCGACCAGTTGCTACTACTTTTGCGTTACATTTCAAAAATAGTTTACTTGTAGCTTTACCAATTCCACCAGTAGCTCCTGTAATTAGAGCTACTTTTTTAGATGCATCAAACAAATAATTTTACTCGGCTGCTTTAACTTGATTTTTACCAACTGTTGCATCCCAAACTCCATCAAGCATTCTAAACCTCATTCTTGCAGAAGTTCCTACCGTAGCGATAGCTTGTAATTGAAGTTCATATGTTGTTGCATATCTTGAGCAGATTTCTAAACCGTGTTCTTCATGCCCTTCATCTGCCTCAACATGAACACTAAAAAATTTTAAATCCTCATCTGAAAAACCCATTTTTTTCCCAGCTTCTATATAATGAGGGTAAATTGTCGGAGTTTGACCTTCCAATGCTACCATTATTCCTGCTGCTGCATCGGATAAAGGTCTAATTGTTGCTAGTTCGTAGGTCCATGATCTCATAGCAATAGTAGAAGGAAGAATTCTTCCATTGTTATAACCGGTTTTTACAAAATCTTTTTCGAATCCACAAGCTTCAGCAAAGTTAAGCATCAACTCAGGGTGACGTTCAGGTATCTCTTCTCCCATTAAGTTTTCTAGCATATGAAGTCTAGCATCTAAATCAGGTAGTCTCGCGAAAAGCAATGCAAACATTTGTGGAACTTCTTCAATATAATAATATTGTTGCATAGCCCAAAAACCAAGGTCTTCTTTAGATAGTTCTGCCTTCTTCCAAGAGTTACTAAATGGATGGCCAATGGAGTGCGAGGGAGTTCTGGCTTCCTGTAGTTTTTTCCAGAATTCTTCTTTTGGCATTAATTTAGTCATCAATTCCTCCTATTCAAAAATCTTTGATAAATTAACAAAGTTCAGCGATATATAAAACCCTTTATTTGTCCTCTTCTATTATCTTTGCCGCTTTAAACATTTCTTTTATCATATTTATTTTTGGAACTAAAGGCTCTGGGAAGGCTTTTTTACTATGGCTCAGACCTACATCAAGCAATGTTTCAGCTAATTTATATGATAGTGGACCAGGATTAATTACGGGAACATCTAACTCTTTTGATAAAAATTCTCCAGCCTGGTGCATTGTTGTAGACCCAAGGCATATAACGTCAGCACCTTTCTTTACCATATTTTCGCAAGCAATTTTCATTTTTGAATAAACTTTTTTCTCCTTACCTGTTAGCAGATTTGAAAAGTCAGGGGGTTCATCAAAATGATCAATTGCAGCACAATGATCCTTAAGTCCATATTCTACGACTACTTTATTATATCTTGGCACAGCTCTGTCCCACTGAGCAAGTATGCCAAATTTATTACCAATCATTAATGCAACCAACATAGAGGCTTTCCCTGGAGAAACTACTGGGATTTTTAAAATAGATCGTAAAGGTGCTAGTCCCGAGTCACTCATTGTATCAATAATAACAACATCATAACCATCTTTTTCAGCGTTTACCCCTGCCTCAAATATCGCAAGTTCCATTAAAGCAGTATCGTGAGGACTCATAAAACTTGAAGGTCCAGCTGTTACAGGTTTGAAATCAAATTTAAGATCATTGCCTAAATTTACTTTTTCGGTTTGTTTTTCTCTATTGGAAATTCCCTCTGCGTCTAAAGCAAAGGGAACGATAACAAGTGCTTTTCTCATTTTTTTTCCTTCTCAATACTTTCTAAAGGTTTACCTTTTTCAAAAGCTGAAGCTGCCTCCAACATTTTTATTACCATATCGTGTTTTGGAATTTTTGGTTTTGGGTACGCTTTTCTGCTATGGCTTAAATTTAGTGAAATTAACAGTTCTGATATTTTGTAGGAGAGAGGTCCTGGATTTATAACAGGAACTTCTAATTCTTCCTCAAGTTTTCCATGGGCCTGGTGCATTGTTGTGGAACCAAGACATATTACATCAGCACCATCGTCGTAAATACATTTCTTTGCAGCATCAATTAGAAGTGGAACTATATTTTCCTGTTTACCTGACAAGAGTTCTCTATTATCAGGAACGATATCAATTGATCTAATTGATGCACATTTCTCATGTAAGTTTAAATCTGTTAAGATTTTATTATACAATCCATACCATTCTTGCCACATTGTAATTATACTAAATTTTTCTCCTAAGTTCATTGCTGTTAAAAACATAACTCTTCCAGGCCCAATTACTGGGATATCTAAAACAGATCTCAAAGCCGCCATTCCCGAATCGCTTACAGTATCAATACAAATCGCATCGTAACCTTTCATTTGCGCATCTAATCCGGTTTCAAGAATTCCAATATCTGCAATTAAGTAATCCTCCTGACTAACAAAAGTTCTAGGAGCAGCTTTTACAGGCTGATAATGAAGATCCGTATTTTTATCTAAAGTAACTTTTTTGGATTGTTCTTTTCTATTCGATAACTGTTTATCTGTCATAGGAAATGGAACGATAACAAGGATTTTTTTTTTCATTATTAAGTCATTCTGATCATAAATTATGCGATAATTATTTTTTTTGATTTTTCAGGTTTAAATTCTTCATGGCAATTAGGACAATAAAGATCAATAGTTTTAAATTCTATTAATTCTTTGGTTGAGTGAAACCACTGTTCACAAAAATTACATTGAATCCATGAAATATTTCCCTTTTTCTCACCAGAGATATTTTGGTTTGGTAAAGCAGTTTTATTAGTCATTATATTTTGGGCCAATTATCTTTGTTTATATTTGAAAGAAGTGACTTAGCTTTTTTAAGTGCATCTTCTGCTACCGAATTCTTAGGTGGTATTGGTGCTGGTGTATTAGGAATTTCGGATGGAGCTAGGGTTGCATCAATTCCAATTTTTTGGACTGTTTTTGCTCCTCGCACAATTGAGGGATCCATTAAGGAGCCTTGCAAACCGTTAACAGTAATTGAGTCCCTTTCCCATTGTACTCTTGTAGCAAGAGCAAACATAATATCGCTATCAGAGAAAATATTTATATCCTCATCAACAAAAATTATTGCTTTCGTTCTCCTATATGACAGAGTTGCCATTAGTGCATCTCTTACTTCTCCGATTTTTGGATTTTTACATTGAACGTAAGCATGGAACCTTCTTCCAGATACAGGAACATGGACTTTTTCTACAGAAGGGGCTACTGATTTTACTATACTATATATCTTTCCTTCCATAACCATATTGTCTGGTACTAACATATCTGCATGACCCGATCCATAATCATGATATATTGGATCTTTCCTCATTGTAATACAGGATACTTCACAAATAGGAGATGAAACTTGCGGCCCCATATAACCGGTGTACTCTCCAAATGGGCCATCAGCTTCCAGCTGATTTACTGGAGCATATCCTTCGATTACGATTTCTGCATCAGCTGGAACCATTATTTTTTCACCATGAGTAATTGATGGAACAAGTCTTAAAGGTTCCCCTAAAAGTCCTCCGCATGCTGACCAATGACTTTCAGGATAAGATAGTTTTGCTTGTGTTCCCATCAGAACTTTTGGATGATGACCGATCCAAAAGGCGACAGGACAAGCTTCTCCCTTATTCCAAAATTTTTTTAAGTTTCTCATATTGTGTGATGCTGGGTAAGGGTAATAGGACATTTTGTTTTTTTTCTTTACCCAGCACCTTTGAATAGAAGTATTATCTATATTTGTGTCTGGATCAAAGGTAGTTGCGTGAGCAGAGGTTAGATAAGGGCCTGGGTCAAGTTTATGTTGAGTAAGAACTGGTAATTCAAGTAAATTTACATCACTATTCTTTATAATTGTCTGCTGGACAGGGGCAAATTTTTTCGAGATAATTGATGGCTTTATAGGCTCATTAGTTAAATTAGAATAAATTCTTGCAAAATCTTCGTGGTTTTTAATTCCAAGAGCTCTAGAGGTAATATCCCTGCTTGCAGTTAAATTACAAACAACAGGTATTTTACTTATCTTACCATTATCATTTCTTGGTTTTTCTACATAAATAATTGGAAAATCGCCCTTATCGTCCAATTCTTGCTGAATCGCTGTAATTTCTTGATTGAGACTTATAGGATCAGATATTCGAAAAATATTATCTTTTTCTTCTTCTAGAAATAATCTCAGGTTATACATAATGTCAGTCAGAAGTTAATTGTTAAAGAGTATAAAAAAATTTAGTATAAGTCTAATTATTGTTATATAATTAATCCATTAGATTATTGTTTTTTTAACTACAAATTGTATTTTTTTCATAGGAGCGTAATTTATGAGTGGTTTCATTGACATAGTATGTAATCTTTATACACCAATTGAGGTAAAGAATGGTCAAACTGGAATTGATGAGCACTTCAAAAAACAAATTAGAATGACTCCTGAAATGAGAAAAGGGATTTCTATCTCAAAATATTTAAAAATGATGGATTCAGCAGGTATTGAACATTCATTATTGATAGCTGTCAGATGTGGTGATATGAAAGTTAAAGGTTCATTTAATATAAGTTACAATAGAGTGGCCTCAATTTGTAAAAAATATCCAGATAGATTCTCTGGTCTTGCTGGAATAGATCCAACTTTAGGAATGCAACAATTGAGAGATCTTGAGTTTGCTGTAAATGAATTAGGTTTTGTTGGGGCTCATTATTACCCTCATTGGTTTGACCTTCCTCCGGACCACCAATATGTATTCCCTATCTATTCAAAATGTATAGAACTAGATATTCCCATTATGATGCAGCTAGGGCATAATTTAGTTTATCAAAGAGATAGAAGACTTCCAAGTGTTGGTAAACCTATCACTCTTGATAGGGTATCTATTTTATATCCTGAGTTAAAAATCTTAGGAATACACCTCGGTGTTCCTTGGACACAAGAAATGATATCAATGGCATGGAAGCATGAAAATATTTATATTGGAGGTGATGCGTATGCACCTAAACATTGGCCAAAAGAAATTGTTCATTACGCAAATACTTACGGACAAGACAAATTTCTATTTGGGACAGATTGGCCTGTGATAGATCCAGTTAGGGCAGTAAGAGAAGTAAACACTCTAAATTTTAGACCAGGTCCACTTAAAAAAATAATGAGGGAAAACGCTATTCGTATATTTAAATTAGATAAGAGAACCAAGATGAAATCTTTAAGAAAGAAAAATAAATAGGAATTAGAATAAAATGATTAAAAATATCCTATCACGCACAGCCCTTCTTGTTGTGGATATGCAAAATGGTTTTCTAGGAGAAAATGGAGGTATGGCTAAGTTAGGTTTTGATAGTAAGCTTTTACAAAAAGCAATACCTGGATGTGTTGAGCTTGTTCAAATTGCACGTCAAAAAAATACGCCGGTTATTTTTACCCAATATTTATATGAGAAAGATTTTAGAGATGGTGGCATTCAAGTTGAAGAAATTTTTCCAGGAATAAAAGAGGTTGGGCTTTGTGCGATAGGTAGTCACGATTCATTGATTATTGATGAATTAAAGCCTAAAACTAGTGAGATAATTATTGAGAAGAATAGGCCTAGCTCATTTTATTCTACAAGGTTAGAAACATATCTAAGATCTCAAAAAATTAATAACCTAGTGATTTGTGGTGTAACAACGAATATTTGTGTAGAGACAACGGCTAGAGATTCTGCGCAACGTGATTTTGGCACTTATGTTGTAAGTGATGCTGTTGCTGAGGTAGATGATTTTCGGCATACAATATCTCTTAAGGCATTGGAGCACATGTTCGCTAAAATAGTAACAGTAAAAGATGTTACTGAAACTTGGTTAAAGAAAAATAGTTAATATTCTATGGTTATAAATAATAAAAATTCAATTTTACTTGTTATTGATATGCAAAATAGTTTTTTGCACCCTGATGGAACAATGTCAAAACTGGGGTTTGATTGTAAAAAACTGAGGGATGCAATTCCAGGTTCAGAGGAATTGGTTGAAAAAGCAAGATTAAATGAGATTCCAATAATTTTTACTCAGTATGTATATCACCCTGATTTTAAAGATGGCGGCTGGTTGGTAGATGAAATTTCACCTGAGCTAAGGGACGTTAAATTATGTGTTAAAGGTACCTGGGATGCCGATAATTATCAAACGCTTTATCCTCAAAAAAATGATGTAATTATTGAAAAGAATCGTCCAAGTGCATTTATTTCTACACAACTAGAATCATATTTAAATGCAATGTTAATTGAAAATATTTTTGTTTGTGGTGTTACGGCTAATATGTGCGTTGAGACGACCGTTAGAGATGCATGTCAGAGAGATTTTAGAGTGTTTCTTGCAAAAGATGCTATTGCAGAAGTTGATGATGATAGAATGAAGGTTGCGTTATTGGCTATGGAGTATTTCTTTGCAAAAGTTTTAAATGTTCAAGAGATAATTCAACTTTGGAATAAAAAGTAAATGATTGATTTAAATATCAATCACACTAGGCCAGATTCATTTAGGAATACTAAAATTTCTTCAGGAATAAGAACTTCAGCCAGAAGAACACCAAACAAGATCTCACTTTCAATAGATCATAAAAAGATCACCTACAAAGACCTTGTGGATAGGTTAAATAGAGTTGCGGTTGCAGGTATAGATGGATTAAGTCTTAGTAAGGGCGATCATGTAGCTATTTTCTCAAGTAATTGTATTGAATTCATAGAGATAGTTGTTGGTCTGGCAGATGCAGGTGTTGCAACTGCAATGATTCCTCCTTCAGTGACTGTTCCTGAAGTGGAACATATTTGCAATGACTCTAATTCTAAAATCCTGTTTTGTCATAAAGGGCTGGAAGATATAGCAAGAGCAGCTAATCTTGAGACAGTAAAAAAGATTATAGTTATTGGTAAAGATTATGAAGATATAATTGGAAACGCTAAAAATATTCAACCAAATACATTACTTGAAGAATGGGATGTTTTTAGCATACCCTATACATCCGGAACTACCGGTAAGCCTAAGGGTTGTCTGCTATCTCATAGGTCAAGAGTAATGGCTTTCTATACAATGGGTGTTGAGTTTGGTTGTTACTCGCCTGATGATAAAGCTTTAGCTTTAGCTCCACTTTTCCATGGCGCAGGATTTGCCTTTGCATTGGCACCTATTTTTTTTGGTGGAACTTGTGAAATACTACCAAAGTTTGAACCTGAAACAGTTTTAAAAAAATTACAAGAATTGAATCTTTCAAATACTTTTTTTGTTCCTACTCATTTTCATCAAATTTTTTCTCTGGAAAAAAAAATATTACAGAAATATAAACCTTCCTCACTGAGAACAATCATCTCAAACGCTGCGCCTTTACCACAAGCCACAAAAGAAAAAATAATTAATTATTTTGGTGAAGGGTTATTACACGAAACATATGGATCAACAGAAGGTGGTTTTGTAACTAATTTGAGGCCACACGATCAATTACGAAAAGAGAGGTGTGTTGGGTTAGCCTATCCTACAGTAGAGGTTTCTCTAAGGAATGAGAGTGGTTCTGAAGTAACTAACGGGGAAGTAGGGGAGATTTATGTCAGGAGTCCAATTTTATTTAATGGCTACTGGCAAAATGATCCGGCAACAAGTGAAGCTTTAGATGAAAATGGCTGGTGTACAGTTGGAGATTTGGGTAAGCTTGATGATGAGGGTTATCTATATATTGTAGATAGAAAAAAGGATATGATTATTTCTGGTGGTGTGAATGTTTTTCCAAGAGAAATAGAAGAAGTTTTAGCTACTCACCCTGATATTAAAGAGTGCGCGGTTATTGGTTTAGAAGATGATTATTGGGGCGAAACTGTATTTGCTATTTTAGTAACAAATAATAATAAAAATATTTCTGATGTAGAGTTAAAAAGTTTTTGTAAAGAAAAATTAGCTAAATATAAATTACCAAAGAAATATTCATATTTAGAACATTTACCAAGGAATGCAGGTGGAAAAATTCTTAAAACAGAACTAAGAAGTATGGCTGTTTCTGGTAAAATTTGAATAACAGGAAATAATAACCGATATGACAGAAGATTTGAAACAAGATTTCACTGAATTTGTAAAAGAACTAAAAGAAATAGTTGGAGATAAAAGTGTTCTTATGTCAGAAAATGATTTAAAGTTTTACTCTTCAGATGTTTTCAAAGAGTCTTTGCTTGCTTCTCTAGTAGTAATACCGAATACCACTGAACAATTATCCAAAGCAATAGCGTTATCTACAAAAGAAAATTTTTTTGTGATTCCACGTGGAGGTGGTTTGTCTTATACTGACTCTTACTTGCCGAAGAATCATAATTCTATAATTTTTGATCTTCAGAAGTTAAATAAAATAATTGAGATAAACCATGATGATATGTTTGTCATTGTTGAGGCTGGTTGTACTTGGGAAAAACTATATAACGCGTTAAAAGATAAAAATTTAAGAACTCCATATTTTGGTGCACTTTCTGGACTATATTCAACAGTTGGTGGTGCAATGTCACAGAATAGTATTTTTTTCGGATCAGGGCACTATGGTTCAGCTGCTGATCAATGTCTTGGTTTGGAAATTGTTCTCGCAGATGGATCTATATTGAGGACTGGTTCATGGTCGACAAAATTTAATCCATCCCCTTTCTTTAGATCATATGGGCCAGATTTAACTGGAGTTTTTTTATCAGACACCGGAGCATTAGGTTTTAAGACAAAAATTGTTATGAAACTTGTAAATTTTCCTGCAATTACTGATTTCTTATCTTTCTCGTTTCAAAATTATGATGAAATTGCAAATGCCATGTCTGAGATTTCAAGGGCAGGTCTAGCTGCTGAATGTTTTGGGTTTGACCCCTATCTTCAAGGCCAAAGACTTAAAAGAGAGGGCATTTTAAAAGATTTAAAAAGTTTAGCGAGTGTTGCAAAATCTGGTAATTCAGTTATTTCAGGGTTAAAAGATGCTGCAAAAGTTGCAGTTACGGGTAGGTCTATTTTTAAGGATGTCCCATATTCAATGCATATTGTAGTAGATAGTGACAGCAAAGAATTCTCTCACGAAAAATTAACGAAAATCAAGCATCTTGCTAACTTAAATAATGGTAAAGAAATTGAGCCAACTTTACCTAAGATAATGAGAGCTAACCCATTTGTTCCTCCAAATAGTATGTTGGGACCAAATGGGGAGAGATGGGTTCCAATTCATGCTATTGTCCCTCACTCGAGGACAAAAAAACTTTTGCATTTGGTCCATGAGTTTTTTGCACAAAAGTCTAATTTGCTTGAAAAATATAGAATTGAATGGGGTTATCTTTTGGCTACGATTTCAAACCACGGGTTTTTAATAGAGCCAGTCTTTTTTTGGGAAGACTCAAGATATCTTTTTCATGAGAGGTACTTAGGACAAGACTATATTAGTAAACTAAAAAATTTTGATGAAAATATTCCAGCTCGAAAAGCTGTAATTGAACTTAGAGAGGAGTTATCTTATCTATTTATGGAGTTTGGTGCAGTTCATTTTCAAATAGGAAGATCATATAAGTTTAAAGAAGGAAAAGATAAGGCTACTTGGGATCTTTTAAAGAATTTTAAAAAAATATTAGACCCAAAAAGCCTAGTTAACCCTGGATCTTTAGGGCTTTAAGAAAATATTTTTTTATTAACAATATATTAATCATATTTTGATACATATTTAACGTAAATATAAGAAAAAGATTAAAACGTAAAAATAAGTAAAAGAAAATAATATGGAAAATACAAATTCTATTCAACATGTTACTAATTTGATTAGAGAGGCGTCAAGTAATTCTAAACAGTCAAGTTTAGAATCAAATTTATATTCAGATGGTTTAAGTTTGAATCAAGATAAAAGTAATATAGCAGACGAGAGAATAATCGTTTCCTCAACTAAAAACCAAGAAAATAATGACAATATAGGGTTGTCAAAAAGTCAAATTGATAAAAACCCTCTGGGAAGTCAGCTAGACCTAGTTGTCTAATAATAAAATTTAATCCATAATTTATGTTCAAATATTAAAATATTACAAGATACATCTTGTGTTTAAATCCTTATTAAGTTTATTAATTATAGTATGTATAAAAAATATGTAATTAATAAGCTATTCTTTTTAATTATCCTTTTCATTTTGTCGTTATTTCATAACCAAAAGCTCTTCGCGACTAGTTCAGAATGGGTAAATTATGATCAAGGAAAGGTAAGGTTAATTTCTGCAAAATTAAATAATAATTCAAATTTCTATTTGGGACTGCATTTTATAATGCTTCCGGATTGGAAAACTTTTTGGAGATCTCCTGGTGAAGCTGGATATCCATTGGAATTCAAATATAATAAATCAAAGAATATCTTATTTAATGAAATAATGTGGCCTTATCCCGAAAGGTTCAATTTTTCAGGAATCTATACATATGGATATAGCAAGGAAGTGGTTTTACCAATTAAATTCGATGTTATAGACAAAAAATTTGACGCCGATATCTCAATAGAAATCAACTTCCTAACTTGTAGTGACGTTTGTATTCCCAAAAAAATTTATCTTAGCTTGCCTATACCAAAAGAAGCACATGGTGATAACTATCTTAAACTAAACCAGGACTTACTTGCTAAATATCTTCAAAGAGTTCCAAAACGAGTAGAAAAATCTTCAGTAAATAATAAAATATATTTTATCCCAAAATCGGAAGAATCAGTATTAAAAATTAATATAGATTCTATCCAAGGTTTTAAAAATCCTGATGTTTTTGTTGAGACAGGTACAGAATTAAATTTTGATAAACCTAGATTAATTTTTACCGAAACAGGAAAAGTATTAGAATTTGAATTACCCATAAAAGATATTGACACTGTAAACATAGAATCTCTATTAAATCAACCTGTTGTTGTTACATTTATTAATTTTGGTAAAGCAGAGGAATATAATTTAGATGTTGAGATCGTAGGTAATAAACATAGTAGTTCTTCAAGCCTTTGGGTAATAATTATATTAGCTGTTGCAGGAGGTTTGATTTTAAATTTTATGCCTTGTGTGCTTCCGATTTTAACTTTAAAGGTTTTGAGTTTATTAGATAAGGAATCACTAGGATATAATTACATTAGGTTTAGTTTTTTTGGTAACATTCTAGGTATTATTTTTACTTTTTTAGTTTTAGCTTTACTTATAATAATTTTTAGATTTCTTGGAATAAATCTTGGTTGGGGTTTCCATTTTCAAGAGCCAATTTTCACATTTACTGTCTTAGTAATAATCCTATTCTTTAGTTTAAATCTTTTTGACTTAGTGCAAATAAAATTACCATTTTGGATTTTTTCAAGTTTAGGAAAAAATGCTAATCAAAAAGAATCTAACAATTTTAGATTTTCCTTTTTTAACGGTATATTCTCTACTATTCTAGCCACACCTTGCACAGCTCCAATTATTGGGACAACTGTAACATTTGCATTGCAGAATAGTTCATTTAAAGTATTTTTAATTTTTTTAGCAATGGGTTTAGGTATGTCCCTACCCTTACTTGTTATTATAATTTTTCCTAATTTAATTTCGTATATTCCTAAATCAGGAAAATGGACCCTAAATTTAAAAAAATTCTTAGGTTTTCTTCTTCTTTTAACAGCATTTTGGTTGCTAGTAGTTTTAATTAACCAGATTGATTTATCGGTTTTAATTATACTTTTAGTAATCATGTTTTTAATTTTTTTATTATTTATTAAAAATGATCCATTACAGATTATAAGTAGAAATCTATACTTAAAATTAATTGTGTTAGTTGCAATACCTTTAATTACTATACCAATAATTTTATTTTCTGACAAAGTTGAGCCAGAAAAAACAAACAGACTTTTAGATTTACAAACTGATAACATAAATAAATATTTATCTAGTGGTAAACTGGTTTTTGTTGATATAACTGCTGAATGGTGTATTACATGTAAGGTAAACAAATTTTTAGTTCTAGATACAAATGAGGTGAGAAAAGTATTTGAAAATGAAAATGTCATTTATATCGAAATTGACTGGACAAAAAGAGATTCAAAAATACTAGATTTTATAAATTCATTTGATAGAAGTGGTATTCCGCTAAATATTATTTATGGTAAGTTTACTCCAAAAGGTATTACTCTGCCTGAGATATTAACTAAGAAGAATCTTTATAGATCAATTCAAGTTGCTAAAGGGTCAAAAATTATTGTTGAAAAATAAATTAATTAGAAATATTTCATTTTTATTTGTGATAATTTTATTTATTATCTTAATATTTTTATTGTCTATTACAAAAAATGAAGATGAAAAAAGTTTTATCAAAGGTGAGATGGAAAAATTTGTTTTCTCCAATAATAAAACTGAGGATAGAAGTATCTTCTGGTTTGATATAAATAATAAAAGAATAGATCTAACCGACCTTAATGGAAAAGTAGTATTAGTAAATTTTTGGGCTAGCTGGTGTGCTCCTTGCATAGAAGAGTTACCTTCAATAAATAAACTTAGTAAAAAAATAGATCAAAGTAAATTTGAGTCAGTTATCATAAATATTGATAAAGTAAATAAGGAAAAATCTGTAAGAATATATGAGTCTTTAAGACTAGATAATCTTAAATATTTTTATGATGCTAATAATCATTTGGTTTCATATTTAAAAGTAGATGTAATTCCAACTACAATAATATACAGTAAGAATGGTAAAGAGTTGGGTCGGTTGATTGGTGAAGCAGAATGGAGTTCTTCCGACGCAGTAAAACTTATAAATTATTTTATAAAATGAATTGTGATAAATACTATTATAGGGTAATTGATCTTAGTGGGTTAAGGTGTCCTATTCCAGTATTAAGATTAAAAAAAGAATTAAATACCGAAAAATCTGGTTCTATAATAAAAGTATTTACAACTGATCCAGCAACTTTGAAGGACTTTGAAATTTTTTGTAATAAAACTGGAGATATTATTATTAAGTCTTTCAAGGAATCAGATAAATTCGTTTTTATTATAAGAAAAAAAGATAAACTTTAAATTCTTCTAAAAATAATTGAGGCAATAGATCCTGAAAATATTGCAATTATTATCGCACTGATGCCATATAGAGCAGGTTCTTTATTTGCAAAGTTATAGATTTTTCTTTCTATACCAACTTTGGTTATAAATATTGAATTTTCTTTAGAATTTATAATTTTGCTGTTCTCTACCAAGTATGTATTGATTTTATAAGTACCTTCGGGAGCATTTGTTGGAAAATTAATTTCACTTCTGAATAATTTATTATTAAAAATTACGGAATTCTCATTTGAAGAGTATAAGTTTTTTCTAATTTTATTTCGAATAAGCCCAGATTTAAATTCGTTTATTTTCTTATTTGATATTATTGAGTCATGGACAGTTTTGATTTTTAGTCTTTTAGCGCCGATTTGTAATTCATTTTGAATACCTATTGGAATTATATCATTTATATTTCTGTTTGATGCTATAGCATAATAACTGGGAACATCGGAAAAAACTATTTTTTTTGAGTTAACCCAAATACCTAACTTTTTTGTTTTTTCATGAACCAAAATTTTTTCTTTTGGTCCCTTAATTGTTATTATTATATCTCCTTCTATCTCCTTGTTACCAAATAAAAGTATTTTTTTACCTGTAAAGTTTGAGCTTATTGATATAGTTTGCTGCGAAATATCAGTATTAAGCGTTTCCATAATTGAAGATTTAGCGGAAGAAAAAAATATAAAAATATAAAAAAATATTACTAAGATCTTTATCATTTTGAAATAAATGGCATAATTGAAAAAGTGTCAGATGGTTCAATAATTAAATCAAATATTATTTTTCCACAAACTAATAAAACTATTAAACCTAATAATGCTCTTAATTGTTCACCTTTGAGCTTAAAACTTATTTTTGCTCCAAATTGCGCTCCTACAACAGCTCCAGCCAATAACATAAGTGCTAAAACTATATCTACTGTTTGAGTATTTATTGAATGAAGGAACGTAACATTGGCGGTAACAAATATTATTTGGAATAAAGATGTTCCGATTACAGCAGATGTTGGCATTCCTAAAATATAGATCATTGCTGGTATCATAATAAAACCTCCACCCACACCCATAATCGCTGATAATATACCTACTATAAACCCTACAAATATTGGTGGGAGGATACTTGTATAAAGCCTTGATCTGTGAAATCTAGCTTTAAATGGTAGTCCGTGAGCCCAATAATGGTAATGCGCTTTTCTTCTATAGCCCGTTCTTTTCGACCTAAGAATTGCTCTTATTCCCTCAAAAATCATTAGTAAACCAATAACTAAAAGAAAAATTGCAAAAGTTATTGAAATTACCAAGTCAATTTGGCCTATTTCTCTGAGATATTTAAAAATAAATGAACCAATTGTAGACCCCATCAGGCCACCTATTAGAATTATAGAACCCATTTTAAAATCTACATTTTTTCTTCTCCAATGAGCTATAACTCCAGATACTGAAGCAGCTACAATTTGATTTGCTTCAGTAGCAACTGCCACTGCTGGGTTAATTCCTATAAATATTAGAAGAGGTGTCATCAGAAACCCACCCCCAACACCAAAAAGTCCAGATAAAAAACCTACACCACCCCCCATTCCTAAAACAAGAAAAATATGAAGACTTTGTTCTGCTATGGGAAAATATATATGCATTGGCGATGAAGGAATATTTAAATCTTATTAGGTTTGAAAGTACACACTCATTATGCTCCTCAAAAAAAAAAAATAAAAGCTTTTCAATACTATTTAGTATAAAATAAATCCGAGTATCTTTTTAAAGCAGCAAAAAATAATGGCAAGAAAAATCTTAAATAGTAAGATCGTAAAAATTCAAAATAAACTACTTCCTAAGGCCACCTAACCGTTATGATTAGTATATTAATAGGTTAAATTAAATGATTGTAAAGTTTAAAGATATGATTCCGGGGTTCTTAATTGCAGTAGTTATTTATTTATCTTCTTATTATCTTAGTTATTTCTTTGGAACGGAATTATTAGGCTACGAAAAGAGCCCTATCTCTAATATTTTGATTGCCATAGTAATAGGAATAATTATTGGAAATATATTTAATCTAGATCAAAGAATAAGTTTAGGTCTAAATTTTTCTTTAAAGTTCATCCTACGGTTAGGAATTATTCTTATGGGGGTAAGGCTTAGCCTTTCAGATATATTTCTTTATGGATACTCATCTATTCCGTTAGTAGTTATTTGTATAATTTCAGTTATTATAATGGTTATTATCTTCGGAAATATTTTTACAATTCCTTCAAGGTTATCCTATTTGATTGCAGTTGGAACATCAATTTGTGGAGCTTCAGCCATTATTGCAACAGCTCCAATAATAAACGCAAAAAAAGCAGAGGTAACATATGCGATAGCAAATATTACAATATTTGGCATAATCGTAATGTTTCTATATCCTTATTTATCTCATCATATATTCGACGGCAACTCAAAGAATATAGGTATGTTTTTGGGTACAGCAATTCATGAAACTGCACAAGTTATAGCTTCAGGTTTAATCTATGATCAACATTATAGAAATAATAATGTTCTTGAGATAGCTGCGGTAACTAAATTAGTAAGAAATACATTTTTATTACTTATGGTTCCAGTGGTTTTTTACTTATCCAACAGTAGGAGCAATAATAAAAAATTCTCGATAATAAAAATTTTTCCGCTATTTATTATAGGTTTTTTGTTTATGTCTTTCTTTAGATCTTTTGGGGATTATTTAATCGATATTTATCAAATAGAAAATTTACGTAATATTTGGATAATCATTATTGATATTATTATTTTTTTTTCATCAGTGAGTCTGGGAATTGCTATGGCTGCGTTAGGTTTAATGACTAACATTAAAGAGATTTTAAAGTTGGGAGTTAAACCATTTATTATTGGTTTTATTGCTGCTTCAACAGCAGGTATTGTAAGTCTTTTTATAATAAAGATATTTTTTGGACAAATTTAATTTTGTCATGACAGAATAATATATTTAGTATCAATATTTTAGTGCTAATAGCTCAACAAATACATGGAAACTGTGGTTTTGTGCTTGACCTTAACGTTAACGGTAATTATATATGCAATATGACTGAAACTATAATAACCCGAGATTCTTTCAATAAATTAAGCAAAGAAAAATATACAATTGGTCAATTAGCTAACGAATTTAATGTAACTCCCAGGGCATTAAGGTTTTACGAGCAGAAAGGTTTATTATCTCCTGAAAGAGTAGGTTTAAGCAGATTTTTTAGCAGAAGAGATCGAGCTAGGCTTAAGTTGATTGTAAGAGGAAAAAGACTTGGATTTGCTTTGTTAGAAATTAAAGAACTGCTCGATTTATATGATGCTGGGGATGATCAAGTCGAACAGTTAAAGAAAACACTTAACCACTCAAAAAATAGACTTAAATTATTAAATGAGCAAAAAAAAGATATTCAAGATACTATATTGGAAATGAATCAAGTTATTTCCCAATTAGAAAACCTACTTTTTGAAAAAGGTATTGATCCAAAATTTTAATGTTTAACATAGAGGTAATTTATGAATAAAGCTGTTATAGCTGGTTATGCCAGGTCACCTTTTCATTTTGCTCATAAGGGAAAGTTAGCAAAAGTCCGTTCTGATGAAATGTCTGCTAAAGTAATAAGGGCTTTGATTGACAAGTTGAAAATAAATGAGTCAGATATTGAGGATCTAATTATGGGTTGTGCTTTTCCCGAGGGTGAACAAGGTTTTAATATTGCAAGGATAGTTGGTTTCCTGTCTAAATTACCTATTGAAGTAGCTGGTACAACTGTAAATAGATTTTGCGGATCTTCTATGCAGTCTATTCATATAGCTGCAGGTGCTATTGCACTAAATGCTGGAGAAGTTTTTATATGTGCTGGAATTGAATCTATGAGTAGAGTCCCCATGACCGGTTTTAATCCTATGCCAAATACAAATTTATATGAAAATAAACCTGAGGTTTATATTTCTATGGGAGAAACAGCAGAAAATGTTGCAAGAAAATACAATATTGATAGAACCGAACAAGATGAATTTTCTCTTATAAGCCATCAAAAAGCATTTAAAGCTCAGAAATCTGATAATTTTGAAGATGAAATAGTCCCAATTGATAATGGTGAAGAAATAGTTGACATTGATGGATGTATTAGGCCTGAAACTACTATTAATGATCTTTCAAATTTAAAGCCAGCCTTTATGGAACATGGAATGGTAACTGCCGGTACTTCCTCACCACTAACCGATGGTGCATCCGCTGTTCTTGTTTGTAGTGAAGATTACGCTAAAGATCATAATCTGCCTATTCTTG
>PTLN01000023.1 GCA_002938125.1 Alphaproteobacteria bacterium MarineAlpha2_Bin1 | reverse complement strand
GTTGCAGCATTTATTCCCGGAGCAGGTGGAATTATTATTTCTTTTGCAGATACAGATTTTGCTAAATCAACACCATGTAATGGCCCTGCTCCTCCAAAGGCTACTAGAGAGTATTGTCTTGGATCTATGCCTTGAGCAACTGAATTAGCTCGGATTTCGAGTGACATATTAGAATTGATTACCCGAATTATTCCTAATGCAGCCTCTTTTACGCTTAAATTTAGTTTTGAACATAAATTATTTTCTATGGCATTAATAGCAAGTTCAGGTTTAATTTCTATGCCGCCAGCCAAAAAGTGGTTGGGATCAAGACGACCGAGTACAACTTGTGCATCAGTTACTGTTGGTTCTGTTCCACCCTTTCCATAGCAGGCAGGACCTGGTTCAGCTCCAGCAGATCGAGGGCCAACACGGAATGCACCGCCTTCGTCAACATAAGCAATAGAGCCTCCTCCAGCGCCGATTGTTGCTAAATCAATCATTGGAGCAAGAATAGGGTATCCAGCGACTTTAGTGTCTCTAGGATTCATAATTCTTACATTACCATTAGGGACAACGCTTATATCTGCAGATGTACCTCCAATGTCGACAGTTATCAAATTTTTAACCCCAGATAAATCTCCAGCCCATTTTCCTCCAATTACTCCGCCTGCTGGCCCCGACATAAGAATCGTCACTGGTTTTTGACTACCACCTTCAATGGTTGTAACCCCTCCATTGGATTGCATGACACGTATTTCTGCATTAGCACCTTTTGAACGTAATGAGTTTTCTAAGTTGCGTAAGTAAAAAGAAGTGCGAGGACCAACAAAAGCGTTCATAGCAGCTGTAGAAAATCGTTCATATTCTCGGATAACATCAGCAACCTCGTATGAACAACTTATATAAATATCTGGGATAATTTCCTTCAAAATTTCTTTTGCACGAATTTCATGTTTATTATTTAAAAAAGAAAAAATAAAACAAATAATAACTGCTTCGACTTCTTGCTTTTTTAATAACTTTGCGGCCTCTCGTACATCTTGTTCATTTAATTCAGTTTCAATTTTTCCGTCAGGTGGCAATATTCTCTCTGTTATTGGTATTCGATTTCGACGCTTAACCAAAGGTTTTGATTGCCAGGGTACATCAAATTGCATTGAAAAATTGTGAGGACGCTTGTGTCGAGCCATATGAAGAATATCACGAAAACCCTTTGTAGTGAGCATTCCAACTTCTGCACCATCATATTCAATAATTGCATTGGTTGCTATTGTAGTTCCATGGACAATAGTTTTGACTTCATTGAGGTCTATTCCGGCCATTTCGCATATCTCGATAACGCCACGTATAACCCCTATTGACTGATCTTTAGGGGTGCTTGGAACTTTGTGAACAAAAACCTTATTTTTTTCAGCCTCGGAATTTTCTTTTTCCAGAATAAGGTCTGTAAAAGTTCCTCCAACATCAACGCCTATTTTGCTCAAAGAAATTTCCTCTCAATTTGTATTATGTATCTAAAATAAATCATTTAGAAAAATTTTAAATATTAAATGTTTAAATTTAGAAATATTTTAAAATTTAACTATAGTTTTAAACAAAAATTCAAATTATAGATTATCTAATAATTATAAAATACCTAAAAATATTTAATTATGGTATTATTATGGCTTACATTAATGTTTAATAGGTATTCTGCTCCAAATTTAGGGTAAAATACGTTTAAAAAAAGAGGGAGGTATTGGAATGACTAATATCGATCCGATAACTTTACAAGTAATTGGTGGAGCATTGCACACAATTGCAAAAGAAATGGGACATGTGCTTTATCGAATGTCTTATTCATCAATAGTCAGAGAATCAGAAGATCTTGGCGCAGGGCTTTTTGATAAAAATTTTAATACTCTTTGTGAATCAGATTCCACTCCTATGCATATAGGGTCTATTCCTGGATATATGCGGGGTGTAGAAAAAACTATGCAAGGAGAATGGCTTCCTGGAGATATTGTTTTGCATAATCATCCTTATCACGGTGCAAGTCATGTTCCAGACATTTGTTGTATTGCTCCTGTATTTTTTGAAAATGAATTAGTTGGTTTTTCTGCTAATACAGCTCATCATGTTGATTTAGGAGCTGCAACTCCAGGAATAGTAATCGATATTCCTGATGTGTTTGCAGAAGGCATGCTTTTTACAGGTCTGAAACTTTACGAGGGTGGCAAACTAAACAATGCTCTTTGGCAGTATATTGGTTCAAATACTAGAGTGCCTAGAGATGTGCTAGGTGATATAGAGGCTCAAGTTGCTTCTGTTCAACTTGGTGCAAGACGTTTTCATGAACTTTTTCAAACATATGGAAAAAAAACACTTACTTCTGCTTGTTCTGAACTTATGGATTATTCAGAAGGAATGCTAAGACGTAGAATAAATGAAATACCTGATGGAGAATATATTGCGGAAGGATTTTTAGATGATGATGGAGTAAATAGAGAAAAAAAATTACCACTCAAGGTGACAATCACAATAAAGGGTGATTCAGCAAAAGTTGATACTACTGGGTCATCGCAACAAGTACCTACAGCATATAATGTTCCTTTTGAGGGATCGACAAAAGTTACTTGTTACTTTGCTTTTAGAGCTCTTCTGCTTGATACTTATACAAATACTGAATACATTCCACAAAATGAAGGATCTTTTCGTCCTATCGAAGTTTTTTCTCCCGAAGGATCCATATTTAATCCAACATTTCCGGCTCCTTGTCAGTCAAGGTTCTCTCAGTGTCAGCGTTTAGTTGATCTTATAAGTAAAGCACTCGCTCCAGTAATACCTAACAAGGTTACGGCAGGTTGTGGAGCGACATTGTCAGCATTTTCTTACTCTGGTTTAAAGCCAGATGGTCAATATTGGATATTGATAGAAATAAACGAATCTTCTTATGGAGGTCGCCCATATTCGGATGGACCTGATTCAATTGATGAATTAATGCGTAACACACGCAATCAACCGATTGAGGACCTTGGCATGCATTTGCCTTTAATCTGTGATCGATATGAACTAAGAGATGATATTTTTCCTGGGGCAGGTAGATATAGAGGAGGTCTCGGGATTGTTAAAATTCAACGTTTTTTAACAGATGGGTTTGTTGTGCATGAGTCAGATAGACACGAAGATATACCATGGGGGTTTTTGGGTGGAGAACAAGGTACTGTAGGCAAACTTGAAAAATGGAATATTGATAAATCTGATTCCATTGAAAGTTGGCCTGCTAAAGTATCTGCGAAAAGGATCAAAGCAGGTGATTGTATTGCTGTGTATACCCCAGGAGGAGGAGGTTACGGTGACCCATTTGAACGTCCCACCGATCAAGTAAGAGCGGATGTGATTGATGGGTACTATACTAGTGATCATGCATTTGAAGTATACGGTGTAGTGATAGATGAGAATAATGAAATTGATATTGCTGCCACAGAATCTTGTAGAGATCAACGTAATAAAAAATAAAACAATGCCGGGAAGTTAAATTTAGAAGTGGTATTGTGTTTATATTCATTAGATATAAATTTGCTAAATAGGGAGTAAAATAATGGCTAAAATTCTTGTTATAGTACCTTTTGCTTTTGACGAAAAAGGTCTGGGTAATCGACAAGCTCAGCTCGACACCGTATCGTTTGGTCCAGATATTGAATTTGAATTTAGAGGGGTTAGGGCTGGTCCAGACCTTTTAGATAGTTATCATGATTCAGCTATTGCTGACTTAGCATTATTTGAAGTTGGTCTTAATGCACAGAATGAAGGCTTTGATGCTGTGTGCGTAGATACAATGAGCGACTCTGGAATGAATGCTATGCGCTCAGTACTTGATATTCCTGTCATTGGACCTGCTAGGGCTTCATTTATGACAGCCTTAGTATTAGGGAATACAATGTCAGTCGTTACTCAATGGGACGGATGGATTCAAGGCTACAAAAAAGCAGCTCAAGAATATGGAGTTGCAGATAGACTTGTGTCAATTCGATCAATTAATGTTATGCCAGATGTTGAGAATTTACTAGGAGGAAAAGAAGAGGAAGTTTTTCCTAAACTTTTAGAAGCTTCGATGAAATGTATAGAAGATGATGGTGCAGAAGTTATTTTACTTGGTTCAACCACGATGCATCAAGCACATGAATTTCTTTCTAAAAACTTACCAGTACCAATAATTAATCCAGGCCCTTTAACCTATAAGTTAGCTGAATGTCTGCTTGGTTTAGGGTTAACACATAGTCGTAAAGCTTATCCTAAACCACATAAACCAAAACAAAAAATTATAGAGACTATGATGGAGGCTGCTAGTAAAATCTAAACTAAAACTTAACATGTATAATCATTTACTGATTAAACTTGGTTTTAAAAATGAACTATAGAAGAAATTTGATGTAAAAACTTAAAAGTATCTTTTTAAATTAATTACTGTTTAAAAATTTTACAAAGAATTATTTAGAGAGATGGAGTTTTCAAAATTTAATTTTTCTTTTGGACCCAATGAGGAAAAGTTGGAGGATTGGGAGCAGGCAAACCTGTTTCTAATTCACACCGGGCTAATAGTTCTTCAACTGTGCCGCCGCGATTGAATAATTCGATCGTTCCTCTTTCCTTTTTCATACTATTACGCAAGGTTTTAGTTTCATCTATATTCACTTTATTATCCTGACCAATGACAACACCATAACGTGTTGCGCCCTTAGGGGTAACAAGACCTGCTTCAACATCGAATAAAACTTTTTCAACGGGTCGAGTTAAAGGATCTCCCCAGCCTCCGCCTCCCCATGTTCGATAGTGCACAATATCCCCAGGCAGAACTTCTATACGATCACATTTTGATCCGAGAGTTTTGGTTTCACCATTGCTGCGTTCAAGAAATTTAGAACTACGTGCTGCAGGTAGACCGCCGTTAACACCCCAGGGGTGGGTTAACCATCTATCGTCATGAATTGAAATCTGGCCTTTATTGAGAATTCGGTATGCCGTATGAACTCCATTACCACCGCGATGGTAACCAGGACCTCCAGAATCAGGAATAATAGCATGTGTTTCAATTCGTAAAGGAAGAATTGATTCCAGGTGTTCGCTTGGTACATTCATGAAATCAGGCCACATACCATGCCCATCAGCACCGTCTCCAGATGGTGCTGCAGCAACTCCTCCGAAGGTAATATGAAAAAGCTGAAACCATTTACCATGTTTATCATATCCTGAGTAAAGAAAGTGTGGACTTGCAGAAAATCCTGCTGCGCATAAATAGTCAGGATTTCCCTGACCAAATAGACCCGCTAAAACGTCCATAGATCTTGCTAGACCATGGGTTCTACAAGAAAGAGCTGCCGGCCATTTAGGGTTTAAAAGAGTGCCTTTAGGAATTCTAACTTCCATTAAATCATAAAAACCATCATTGAATAGGATTTGTGGATCGGCAAGCATGATCAAAAAGACACCAGAATGCATTTTTGTCATTTCTTCATTGCAATAGAAATTTACTGAGCTAGATGATTGCGGGTCAGTCCCTTCAAAATCAAGAATTAATTTTCCATCTTCTCGCCACATTGAGCATGCAATTTTGTAAGGGCCCATCCCGATTCCATCGTCATCAAGATAGTCTTCAAAATACTGTTTTTTTTCAGGAATAGTAGTGTTAATAATTTGACGCATTGCGTCATGTGTTCGGTCAAGCAATTTTTTTAATGAAGAAAAATATACATTGTCACCAAATCTCTCTGATATCTCTCTAACGCGCTTGCCCGCAAGCTGACAACCAGCAATTAACGCATCAAGGTCTGCTTTGTTCCAATCGGGCATTCGACAATTTCGCAAAATCAAATTTAAAGTTTCTTCATTACGTTTGCCAGCGTCGTAAATTTTTGTAGGTGGAATAAGAATTCCTTCTTCGAAAATTTGCTGAGCGTCAGTTGGCATGCTGCCAGGACTTCGGCCGCCAGTGTCAGTCATATGTCCAAACATTGCAGCCCAGCCAATTACTCGGCCGTCTTTGTAAATAGGCATTATAACAAGCCAGTCTGGAGAGTGGCTAATGGCGCCATTACATGCATAAGGGTCATTTGTTAGAAAAACATCTCCTTCACGAATATCTCCAGAATATGAATCCAAAAAAACATGGATACATGCACCAAATTGACCAACAATCATTTTGCCTTCTCTGTTGGCAATCATTGGAAATTCATCATGTTGTTCACGAATACCTGGAGACATCGCTGTGCGAAAAAGCACTGCATCCATTTCTTCTCGTGCATTTCGTAATGCATTTTCAATTATATCTAAGGCTACAGGGTCAACATCGACTTCTTGAAAATCACTACTATTACTCTCTATTAAATTTGCAGTCATTAATTTTATCTATTTCTTTACATAGGTTGAATTATAATATTTCCAATTTCATCTATATAGCCTATATGTTCAGGTATAATCAAAGTGGTAGTATCAGGTTGTATCAGTATAGCTGGTCCTGGTATCTTATTTCCAGATAATAATTTGGATCTGTCATAGATTTTTGAAATACAATAACCACCATTAAAAAATGTCTTTTGTTCCCCTACTTTCGCATGCTCTGAATCAGAGTTGCCAGGCTTAATTTTGGGAGCATCTAATATGAGACTTTTATCTTCAACAATAGCTCTCAAGTTAATAATTTCACGTTCAGTATCTAAGGCAAAAGTATAGAGACGTTTATGGAGTTCATCGAAGGTTTTACCGAGGCCATTTAATCCTTCTCGAATAAAAACATCTTTATTTATAGTTACAGTTCTATGCAGCACTTGACCTGTATAACGAATGTCCGCTTCAAGGGTAATGGTTTGATTGTTACGTGGAATGTCCTCTAGGTCTAATGCTGCTGATGCTTTTTCAATTAGTTGGTCAAAAATTTCTAAAATCTCATTATTAGTTGTTTCAGAAAAGCGTTTCATGATTGTACGAGAAGCTTCGTCTTTTACATATGTTGTTGCATCACCATAAGCACAGAGAACACCTGGGGCAGGTGGTACTATTACTGGCCATGATCCAAGGATATTGGCTAAAGCATTAGCGTGAATTGGACCTGCACCTCCAAAAGCTACTAGAGCAAAATCTCGAGGGTCATATCCTTGTTGAATTGAAATTAAACGAAGGGCCCCTATCATCCTTTCATTAACAATATTGTAGATACCTTCAGCTGCACGCTCTATATTAAATTTAAGACTTTCAGCAATTGATTGAATAGCCGGAATAGCTTTTGATTTATAAATTTTCATATCCCCACCTAAATAGGCTGTTTCGGGCAAATAGCCGAGCACTATATTGGCATCTGTAACAGTTGGTTTTTCGCCACCCTTGCCGTAGCCTGCGGGACCGGGTAAGGCACCAGCACTTTGCGGTCCAACTCTTAAGGCTCCAGTCAGGTCTGGAACGTGAGCTATTGATCCACCTCCAGCTCCAACAGTACGGACATCCAGAGATGATGCTCTTACCGTAAGATCTCCAACAGTTGTTTCACGTCGAGTTTGAGGATTTAAATCTTTCACTACACAAACATCTGTTGAGGTTCCTCCCATATCAAAAGTCAAAAAGTTTTTATATTTTGTTTTTTTGGCATTCCATATAGCACCAGCAACACCACCAGCGGGTCCACTCATTAATAGGTTTACTGGTATCATTTCTGCTCCAGCAGGAGAAGTTAAGCCTCCGTCTGAACGCAGTATGTGTAATTTGACATCTTTTGAGAATGTTTTAATTTTGCTGTTAAGGTTACGTACATATTTAGATACTATTGGTCTCACAAAAGAATTACAAACAGTTGTAATTGTTCTTTCATATTCTTGTATTTCGGGGTTCACATAAGATGATATTGATATAGGAATATCAGGAAGTTCTTCTTTAGCAATTCGCTCAGCAATTTTTTCGTGAACGTCATTAGCGTATGCATTTATAAATGAAATTGTTAGAGCTTCTATATTTTTTTTATTTAAATTTTTTAGAGAAATTCGAAGCTTATTTTCGTCAAGAGGTTGAAGAATATTTCCCCTATCATCAATTCGTTCATCTGCTTCGACTGTCAGGCTCAGAGGCGCTAATGGAGGTGATTTATTAAAAATTACCCATGCACCAAGTCCACCCGGGATGAAGGAACGTGCTATTTGGAGAACATATTTATAACCTGTGGATGTAACTAGACCAACTCGTGCTCCATTGCCCGTTAGAATAGCGTTAGTAGCAACTGTAGTGCCGTGCATAATGTGAATGCTATCGTTAACTTGAACATTTGCTTTTTTACATATTCTTCTTATTCCATCTATAACACCTATTGATGGATCTTCAGGTGTTGATGGAAGCTTAACAGAGAATACCTTACCATTAGTGGAGTCATTTTCATTGAATAAAATTAAATCTGTAAACGTCCCTCCGACGTCTACTCCAAGTCTATATTTCATTTTTAAGTTATACTTGAGCTAGAAGGTTCAAACTTTTCAATGTAGTCAAGAACTTTTGAAAGGGGTTCTACATCTGCGTATTTCATATCAATATCAAATAAATTCCACTCAACAGCTGCAGGCGCTCTATCTCCAACACATTCGCGCACTACAACAGTTCGGAATCCTTCTCCCAAAGCATCTTCTACGGTGTGCCGAACACATCCAGCAAGCGTTACTCCTGTGCATATTAAAGTATCTATTTTAGCAGCACGCAAAATACCTCCTAAATGAGTTCCTGCAAATGCGCTGGGTCTTTTTTTTACAATTAAAGTATCAGTGCCAGATATAGGCGCAACGCGTTCATCAATCTCACAAGCAGGAGTGCCGAGAATAAGATCATTCCAGGATGGCGCTTTTACTGGGAACGCCCCCATATCAAAAGCACTACAAAATCCTGTGGTAGTATATATTATGGGAATTTTTTTGGAGCGACATGCTTTTAATAGACTTTGTACACCTGGGATAATTAATTCATCCATATCATTACAAGAAAACTTGTAACCTGGGCGTGTCCATGCGTTTGCAAGATCTATATTTAGTAATACCGGATTTTTCCCAAAACCGTTGCGTGTATTCCAACCTCTATCAGCATAAAGTTCTGAATCTGATGCAAATATAGTATCAAGAGCATCTCTTACTTTATTATCTAGTGCCATAAAATTTCCCCCAAAAATAAAAATTTGTTTAATTAATACTATATTATTTGTAGGATAAGATACTTTCAATTAGTTTTTGCATTAAGATGGAAAAATCAATGTCTATAACACCAAACAAAAGCGATAATAGAGAAAAAACTATAAAATCTGAGTTGGCTCAATCAGTTTTCAAAGAAAAAAATAGTTTAGTTGAGTTTTTTTCTGACTTACTAAAAATTAAAACTCAAAATCCACCAGGAGACTGCATGCTTGGAGCTAAGCGAGTAGAAGAAGAATTTACCAAAATTGGTCTAGATACGGAATTTATAAATATAGAGAAAGCCAATAAAACAACAATACCAATTGTTCTTGGTTGGCTGGGCCCAAGGACAAATGAGCCGGACCTTTTGTTAAACTCTCACATTGATGCCCCGCCAGAAGGTGATGGGTGGACAAAGGATCCGTATAAGGCTCATCAAGAGTTTGGAAACATTTATGGTCGTGGTGCCGCCTTAGGAAAATCGGATGTTGCCGCTTATACATATGCTGGAGCAGTTACAAAAAATTTTTTTTCAAGTAAAACAAATGGCTCGGTTCTTTTAGCCATAACAGCTGATGAAGGGTCAGGTGGTGGCAATGGTCCTGCATATTTACTAGAAAAAATGAATTTACGTCCAAAGCGAGTTATTTGTCCCGGCTTTACAAAGGCTGTAATCACTGAGCAGTGTGGTTGTGTTTTATCTAAAATCAGAATTAGCGGTTTAGCCTGTCATCAGGCTTTTATAAAAACTAATCAAGAGGCTATGCGTGTTGCTGTTGCTATTTCAAATCTATTATTAGATTTAGATAATAATTTGAGACAAATTAAATCTAAATCGCATGAAAATTTAACACCTAGACTTAATATTACCCGGTTTCAAGGTGGCAATTATTTTGGAATGGCTCCTGGAGATATTGAGATATGGTTAGATCGAAGGACTTTGCCAGATGAGAGTACAGATAAGGCTATTTCTGAATTAGAAAAATTGATTAAGACCTTTAAAAATAATCAAGAAGTAAAAATTGATTTTGAGATTGTGCGCGTAGCTCAACCTCTTTGTGCAACAAAGTCTCAATTAGAATGGGCAAAAATTATAAAAAAAGAAGCTGCTATTGTTTTGGGTTCTGAAATTCCAATTCTAGGGCTTCCTATTTATACAGATGCTCGTTGGTTTGGATCTTATAAAATTCCTACAGTTGGATATGGTCCAGGAAATATAGATATTATTGCAGCGGGTATAAATGGTAAGGATGAAAATATTAGTGAAACAGAATTAATTAAATCAACAGAAATAATTTCAAGAGTTATCGCTTCTGTTGAATTAGATAGTTAGAAAAGATAAATTATATATAGTTTTAATTAGCAGTATTTATCATAAGAACTCATTTGCAGTATAGCAATGTAAATGGAGCAAGAACAATGAACAAAGGTTCACAAAACGACACTTATCCAAGAGATTTAATAGGCTATGGAAAAAAAACACCAGATCCTAAATGGCCTGGAAATTCTTATGTAGCTGTCCAATTTGTAATAAATTATGAAGAAGGTAGTGAAAACAATATTCTGCATGGTGACGCAGCTTCAGAAGCCTTTCTATCTGAAATTGTAACAGCTGAACCATGGGAAGGCATGCGTCATGCAAATATGGAATCGATTTATGAATATGGTTCTAGGGCAGGTTTTTGGAGATTGTTTAGAATATTTTCTGAAAACAAAGTACCTGTTACGGTTTACGGAGTTGCAACAGCTCTTGAAAAAAATAAAGAAGTTGTATCAGCTATGAAAGAGGCCAAATGGGAAATAGCTTCCCATGGTTTAAGGTGGATTGATTATAAAGATTTTTCAATAGATAAAGAACGTTCACATATGCATCAGGCAATAAAAATTCACACAGAAGTTACAGGAGAACGCCCATTTGGTTGGTATACAGGTCGAAGCTCAATGAATACTCTTGATTTGGTATCGGCTGAAGGTGGATTTCTTTATGCTGCAGATTCGTATGCTGATGACCTTCCTTATTGGTACAATGACGATCTTTTAATTATTCCGTATACATTAGATGCAAATGATATGCGCTTTGCTACTCCACAGGGTTTTAATTCAGGTGATCAATTTTTTTCATATCTTAAAGATAGTTTTGATTTATTGTATGCCGAAGGTAAAAGTGGTTCACCGAAAATGCTTTCTATAGGACTGCACTGTCGTTTGGCCGGCAGGCCTGGGCGTGCAATGGCACTGATCAAGTTCTTGGATTACTTGTCAAAGCATGAATATGTATGGTTGTGTCGAAGAATTGATATTGCAAAGCATTGGCACTCAAAATTTCCATTAAAATGAAATAACCCTTTGTAATATTTTTTATTTTTTGGTTGGTCATATCAAGTATTGTACTATTGCGATGATTTTTTCGAAAGCTCTCTGATGCTTTGATTTGTCCCAGCATTGCTAAGGTACAGTCCTATAAGCATAGAAGCCAGAGCTATCCAAAACCAAAAAGAAAGTATTTCATTAAAAATAAGAATTGACCAAACAATTCCTGATATAACAATAACGTAGTTATACTGACCAAAAAAGATTGCTCCCGCACGGCGTATTATTTCAAACATACAGAAAAAACTAACCATGTTTATACAGCCCGTCCAAATTATTATCCATGTAGTGCTGCTGGATGTTTGCCAAAAAAGATATATTCCATCGCTTGCCAGCATAATTGGGAAGGTTACAACTGCAGCAGTTAACAAAAGGCCTGTTGAAAGCATTAAAGCATTAGCTTTTGGAGGTTTAACTTTAGCAATGTAAACATTATTAGTAGCAAAAAGCACAGGCATAACGAGAGCAAGCAGCACCCAAAGTACTGAGTTATTTGCTGGTAACGTTCCTTTTGGAAGCAACAAAACAGAAACACCAATCAATCCAAAAACAAGTCCTCCAATCGAAAGCCAGCGTGGTTTATCTAAGCGAAGAATGACAGCAAATATAAATGTCATTCCCGGAATAAGAGTATATGCAAGTGCAATTATACTAGCAGGTAGTCTGTTACCAATGAAAGTAAGGATAAGAATAGGGATCACAATGCCGAGAAGTGCTGTTATTATATATGAAATGATATGTTCTGATGTTAATTTAGGAAGATTATTTGTTATAATTCCCACCACCAATAACATCAATCCACCAATTAACGCTTGCCAAAATGTGTATGCAATAAATGGAACTCCAGCTTCTGAAACTAATTTGTTTGCAGAAAAAATACCTCCATAAATTGAAGCACCTCCTAGAAGTAAGATCCAGGCTATTCTTAGAGATTTCATTCTATTTCCCTTTTTGAAGGCTTAGTGCTGTTCCTCTGTTAGCTAGATATAGTCCAATAATCATTAATATGATTGCAAACCAAACAATAAAAGGAATATTCTCGCTAAATATTAAATATGCCCATAATAAAGCTGCTGCTGGAGTAATATAATTAAACTGCGAGAAAAAAACTGGTCCACGTCTGTAAATTACTTCAAATAATGTGATGAATATAACAATATTTGTGATTCCTGCCCATAAAACAGCAGAAAAACCCTGATAATCAGTATTTTTAAAAAAATAAAATCCATCAACAAAAAGCATTGGAATCAGTAAGATAGGAACTGAAAAGCATAACACCCCAGTTGACAACTGAATGGTAGTTGCTTCGGCAGGTCTAATTAATGCTACAGCAGTATTACTAGCTGCATATCCCAGTGGAGCTATTAATGCAATAATAAACCATGTACCTGAAAAGGAACCTTCAATACTGTTTGTTGAAAAAACAATAATAACTACACCAGCAAGCCCAAAGGCTAAACCACTAGTTGAAAGCCAATTAAATTTCTCAAGCTTTGCAAGGAATGCAAATAAATAGGTTAGTGATGGTACTAAGGTTACTATTAAGCCCAATATTCCAGGAGGCACGTGAGGAGCAGCGAAACTAACAGCTATAAGGGGAATAGAAAAGGCAAAAAGGGATATTGAGCTATATAACCTTACGTGGTCCCATGAAAATTTAGGCATTTCTCTGAATAATAAGGAAAAGAATATAAGAATAATTGCACCAAGAAATCCTTGCCAAAAAGCTAATCCAAGTGGGGAAACACCAAGTTTTAAAGCTATACTTTGAGCAGAAAAAAAACTTCCGTAAATTATAGCCCCTAAAACAAGAAGTAGAAAAGGAATAACACTACTTGAATTTTTGATATTTTCATTCATATCTGGCTCTCCGCGTTCATTTGATTTGTATTGTACACTTAAATCAAATAAAAAAAAAATTAAATCAAAAATATGATTGATTAGTTAATAAATTAGTATCAATTTATAAAAATGCCTAAATTATTACTTGACCAAAGAAACATAATTAATAGAAAAAAACTTGCTACAAAGATTTCACTGATAGCTAAAGAAAAAAATTTGAAATCTGAAACTTCTCAGAGATTAATTTTAAGATTACTTGCAGAGGAAATAAAAGTAGGAAAAAAAGAAATAAGAAAAAGATTTGAAAAAAATCAAAATGGTATGCAAGCTGCAAACCTAAATTCTTTTCTAATAGACCAGGTTTTAAGGACACTATTTGAGATTGGAACACTCCATATATATAGAGCAACAAACCCTACAAAATCAGAAAGACTAGCATTAATTGCTACTGGAGGATACGGGAGGTCAGAAATGGCACCCTACTCTGATATAGATTTGATATTCTTACATCCATACAAGCTTACCTTCTGGTGTGAACAAGTAGTTGAATACATACTGTACTCTTTATGGGATCTTGGTTTTAAATTAGGTCAATCTGTTAGAACAATTAATGATTGCATAAAAATTTCTAAAAAAAATATTATTACTAAAACAAGTATTCTTGAATCAAGATATATTTGTGGAGACAGAAAACTTTATAATCAATTAATGGATAGATATGCTAAAGAAGTAGTTTTAAAAAGCAAAAATTCTTTTATAAATTCTAAATTAACTGAAAAAAATTTAAGATACAAAAAATTTGGAGAATCGCGGTATTTAGTAGAACCAAATATTAAAGAGGGGAGAGGTGGTTTGCGAGATATTCAAACCATTTTTTGGATAGCTAAGTATTCAAATAATTTAGAAAATATTGATCAGTTTTTAAATTCAAATATTTTTACAATTGATGAGATAAATAAATATAAAAAAGCTGAGATTTTTTTATGGACCGTTAGGTTTTGGTTGCATTATTTATCAGGATACTCTGAAGAGAGATTAACTTTTGACTACCAGATAGAAATAAGTAAAAAATTAAACTATAGAAGCACAAAATTTAATAATTCTGTTGAAAGATTTATGAAAAAATACTATTTAACAGCCAATGAAGTAGGTTCTTTGTCAAGGATATTTTTTTCAAATATAAATTCAGAGAAAAGTTTAAATCAAAAAAAACCAACAAATAAAATTAATACTATTTTAAATATAGAGGATGATATTTTTGTTGAATATCAAAATAAGATTACAATAATTAATGAGCGGCGGTTTTTTGAAAAGTCAGAAAATATTATTAAATTATTTGCTATATCACAATCCTACAATATAGAAATTCACCCCAAAGCAATTACTGTTTTAATAAGAAATTTATATAGAGTGTACAAACTAAGAAATGACATAGAATCTAATTCTATATTCTTAAAAATATTAATTTCTAAAAAAAATCCAGAAGAAATTCTTAGGAAAATGAATGAAACAGGTTTTCTAGGAAGGTTTATTCCTGAGTTCGGTAAAGTAGTTGCGCAAACTCAACACGATATGTACCACCTTTACACTGTTGATGAGCATACTATTAGAGCCATAGGTATACTAAATAAAATAGAATCCGGTGAATTGAATTATGATCATAAATTGGCTAGCACAATAATAAAAAAAATTAATTCTCGACGCGTTCTATATTTTTCAGTATTCCTTCATGATATAGCTAAAGGTCAATCAGGCGATCACTCTATATTAGGAGAACAAATAGCTAGAAATTTATGCCCAAGACTCGGCTTAGATGAGGATGAAGTTAATGAGGTTGCCTGGCTAGTTAGGTGGCATCTGATTATGAGTCATACAGCGTTCAAGAGAGATTTGGGAGATTTAAAAACAATAGAGGATTTTGCTAAATTTGTTGAAAAAAGAGAACGATTAGATATGCTTCTCTTACTTACAATTTCCGATATTACAGCTGTCGGTCCAAATACCTGGAATGCATGGAAGGGACAACTCCTAAAAAATTTGTATGAATCTACATCTGATATAATGGATGGCTTGGCAGAAAAATCATTTAAGAAGAGAACAGATATAGCTATTGATAAACTAAAAAGTAAATTAGAGGGATGGACAAAAGAAGACTATAAAAAATTTGTCAACCTGCACTATGAATCCTACTGGTTGTCAAATGATTTATCCAGCCAAATAAGACATGCCAATATTTTAAAAAATCAAAATTTTTTAAATAAGGTTTTTAAAATTGATTGGTTTAATGATATGATTAATGCTGTAACAGAGATTCATGTATATGCACCAGACCACCCTGGCCTTTTCTCAAGTTTAGCAGGATCTATAACTCTTGCAGGTGCAACTGTTCTTGACGCAAAGGTCAGCACCACTAAACACGGAATGGCATTAGATACTTTTTGGATACAAAATTCTATAAGTTTGCCATACTCCAATTACTCAGATTTAGAAAAAATATTTAGATACATAAAAAACTCACTTAAAGATAAACAGTGGTTGATGAATGAATATAATAATAAAAAAATAGATTTTAACGTAAACAATAATTTTTTTGAAATAGAAACTAAAATATCTATAAATAATTATATAAGTAATTTTTATACTGTTATTGAAATCACAACCCATGACAAAAGGGGGCTTCTTTATGAAATAACGGAAAGTCTTGCAAAGTTGGAATTACAAATTAGCAGTGCTCATATATCAACTTATGGTCAAAGAGCAGTCGATGTATTTTATGTCAAAGATATTTTTGGTTTAAAAGTTACAAATAAAAGAAAAATAAATAAAATAATTAATTTTTTAAAAGAAAAATTAGATAAAAAGAAAAGTAATTCATCTAGAAACCCCTCCCGGATTGTTGCTTTGTAACATAAAGATGTATGAGAAAAAACACAATAATCCAGAAATACCTATAACAACGCCCATAGAAAAATACGTAAAAAAATAGAGTTCTCCAACAATATAACCAGATACACCTCCTACTAAAAATTGTATGGCACCTAGCCCAGCTGCTGCAGATCCAACATTATTAGGAAATAAATTTAATGCAGATGCAGTAGCATTTGCTCCTGTAATAGTAACGGAGGGCATAAATAAAGTTATAAAAATAAGCATTGTATATCGTAACTCGGGGTATAATAAAATATTTATTAAAATTAGTATTCCAAATTTTGCAGATATCAATGTTCCTATAAAAAGCATTTTTTTACTTCCATATCTGTTTACAAACAGGGCATTGATCGTTGATCCAAGAATCAGAAAGAGCACATTTATAAAAAAGAAAAGTCCAAAAATTTGAGGAGAAAATTTTAAATAGTCTATAATGAAGAAAGGAGAACCTGAAATATATGCAAACATACCAGAAAATCCAAAACTCATACAAAGGCCATATCCTACAAATAATTTATTAAATAAAAGATTTTTATAAATAATTAATATACTTAAAAAGCTTATTTTTGACCGAGAAGATTTTGGAAGAGACTCACTCATTTTAAACATAAGAATTAAGCAAATAAATGAAAATATAATTAAAATTAAAAAAATATATTTCCACCCCAAAAAGTATAATATTTGTCCACCAATTAATGGTGCTAACAAAGGTGCCATACTCATTACTAAGAAAAGTATAGACAAGATTTGGGATGATTTATCTTTACTAAACTTATCTCTAACAATTGCCCTAGCTATTACTGGTCCGGCAGATCCTCCAAAAGCTTGAAAAAACCTAAAAATTATCATGACTTCAATTCTTGTAGAAAGAATTATTCCAATAGAGGCCACAATATATATTGCTATACCTAAAAAAATGACTGGTTTTCTTCCCCATCTATCTGATAAAGGGCCATGTATTAGCTGAGCTATAGCAAAACCTAAAAGAAAACTGCTGAGAGTTAACTGAATTGTTGCCTCATTAACGTCATATACTTTAGCTAACATAGGTAAGCTAGGTAAGTACATGTCAACTGATAAAGGAGCAAAAGCAGTTAGCATGCTTAGAGTTATTATTAGAAGAGTTACTGAATTATTTGAATTTTTTTTTATAAAAAATTTAATTTTAGTTTTTAAAGTATGTTAATTATACTCAACATATTTTTTTTACTTAGTAAATACATTTCAGAGGTTAAAAGTTTTTGATTATTAAAAAAGCATTTTTATCAATTAGCAGTTTTACTATTATAAGTAGAATACTTGGTTTCACACGTGATCTCCTATTAGCCAGTTTTATTGGTGTTGGAGTTACTAGTGATGCTTTTTTAATAGCCTTTAAATTACCAAATTTTTTTAGAAGAATATTTGCAGAAGGAGCATTTAATGCTGCATTTATTCCAATATTTTCAGAAATATTAAAAATAGATGGGGAGAGAAGCGCAATTATATTTGCTGAAAAAATTCTATCTTTATTACTTTTAGTTACCATAATTTTTGTTATTTTAGCTCAAGTATTCATGCCTTCACTAATACTGGTCTTTGCTCCTGGTTATCTTCCTGGGGGAGATCAATCAGAGCTAACTATTAAACTTAGCAGATTAACTTTCCCATACCTTATTTTAATAAGCTTAGTAACCTTATATTCTGGTGTAATAAATTCATTAGGAAAGTTTGCATCAGTAGCTTTCACACCGATTATATTAAATGTTGTATTAATAATTGCGATTATTTTAACAAATTACTTAAATAAAAATTCTGGAGAAGTAATTGCAATTGCTGTGACTCTAGCCGGAATATTACAGCTTTTATGGCTTATATTTCCACTTCGTAAGCTAAATATTAGAATCTTTTTAACTTTACCCTTTTATACAAAAAGACACAGAGAGTTTTTTAAATTATTTTTACCTGGTGTAATTGGCGCAAGTGTTGTTCAGATCAATTTATTGACAGATATAATTTTTGCATCCTTACTTCCGAAAGGATCAATATCATTTTTATATTTTGCGGATAGAGTAAATCAATTACCTCTTGGAATTATTGGTGTAGCTCTAAGTACTGCTTTATTACCTATACTATCTCAAAAAATAATTGATAAAAAAGATAAAGAAGCTTTTTACTTGCAAAATAGAGCTTTAGAAATAGGGCTTTTTTTTGGAATACCTGCTATGTTTGCATTTATATTTTTTTCTCAAGAGATAATCAGGCCTTTATTTGAAAGGGGTGCATTTTCATTCAATGACTCAGTTTTAACATCTAAAGCACTGATAGCTTATGCATATGGATTGCCAGCTTATATATTATTAAAAATTCTTTCCGTTTCATTTTTTTCTAGAAAAAATACTACTATACCTGTAATAATAGCCGTTCTGTCTGTTTCCTTAAATGTAATATTAAATTATTTTTTGATCCAATA
>PTLN01000022.1 GCA_002938125.1 Alphaproteobacteria bacterium MarineAlpha2_Bin1 | reverse complement strand
TTAAAAAAGAGTTTGATGGTTTTACTGATATTACTTACCTTTCACATGAAGATGCAGCAGAAAAAATTATATCTGATGAAATAAATATTCTTATTGATTTAGCTGGTCATACGAGAGGCTGCAGATACGAAATTTTTGCATTGAGACCAGCCCCTATTCAAGCTCATTGGCTTGGTTTTTCATCAACAACAGGAGCCAAGTTCATTGATTATCTTATAACAGATAAAGTACAAAACCCAATAGAAGAGGAAAAATTTATAACCGAAAAAATTGTTCACCTACCACATACTTTTATGGCTACGTCTATACCTAAGGTTTCAAAAAAACAATTCAACCGTAAAAGTCAAAATCTTCCTGAGGACGCATTCGTATTTACTAATTTCAACTCTCATTATAAATTTTACCCATCAATGTTTTCTATATGGATGAGACTTTTAAAAATTGTTCCAGATTCAGTTTTATGGTTACTTGAGGGAAGTATTTCAAGTAGAAAAAATTTGACTATTGAGGCTGAAAAAAGAGGTGTCAATAAGGATAAATTAATCTTTGCAAAATCGCTACCGCATGATGAACATTTATCAAGATTAAGTTTAGCAGATCTATCATTAGATAACCAGTTTCATGGAGGTGGTGTAACATCAACAGATACACTATGGGCAGGTGTTCCACTAGTTACTCTTTTTGGCGATTCACCGCCTAGTAGAAACGGCGCTACAATTCTAACTGCTTTAGAAGTTCCTGAATTAATTACATATTCTTTACGTGAATACGAAGAAAAGGCTTTATATTATGCCAAAAATAAAAATGAATTAATTAAAATTAAACAAAAAATATTAGATAAAAGATACACTGCCCCACTATTTGATAATAGTAAACTAGCAAAAAATTTAGAAAAATCATTTATTAAAATGTGGGAATTATATTCTCAACAGAAGAAGACGAAGCATATAATAGTATAATTATATTGAATATTATTTAATTTAAAATTGAATTTATGGAAAACTTTGAGGTAGGTTGATCAAAATTAAAAAATAATTTCTCTTTATCCATTTCTAAATAAGAGTATTTAGGTATATAATTCAAACCTATTTCAAATGCTTTTGCATTTGTACCTTCTATTAAGTTATAATCTAAACCTAAATTTTTAACATACAAATTAGCCATATCATAGTAACTTATCTGGTCACTTGATGAAAGTTGATAGATACCTTCTTTTTTTAATTTTATAATTTTAAGTATTATTTCACATGTTAGATCAATTGTTACTGGTGAAATAAAATAATTTTTAAATACTTTAATTTTTTTACCATCATTTAATTTTGAGTAAATATTATGAAATAGAGGTAAAGACTTATTAATAATTTTTGTAATTCTTAAAATACATTTATTAGATATATCTTCTTTAATTTTTTTTTCTACAAGATACTTATGTTCACCATAAACAGATAATGGATTGCAGGAGTTTTCTCTTGAAGAATTTGGCATCATTCCATTAAATACCTGACTTGAGGAAAGGAAAATTGTAAATATACCCTCTGATGTTAATCTATCTATCAATTTAATAGTTGAATTAACATTTATTGCATATGATTCTTTATTAAGATTACATTTTTTTATCGATGTAACACCTGCACATATTATAGCTACCTTTGATTTTATTCTTGGCCATTTGCTTGAATTATCCAATAGGTTTAAATTCAAAAAATCTGTTTTATTTTTATGGGATGTACAACAAACCTCTAGACCTAAATTTTCAAGATAATTATATAAATTTCTGCCAATAAAACTATCCCCTCCTATTATAGTTACATCAGCAATACTATTCACTTTTAACTCCGCTACATAAAGCAAAATAGTAATGAGCCATTGGATAAAAACCTGTGTGAACAACTTCATCATTCATTGAAAATATGAAAACATTATAAAAAAACTTTTCAAGTAAATACTTTAACTCCTCTGAAGATTTACAGTTTATATGTCCTTCCTTACTTTGCTTAGATGCATAATCCTGTGAATATATACTTGGTGTTCCAATTATTAACACTCCATTTATATTAAGTGACTTTCCTATATTATTAAGAAAAATATCTTCGTCTTTTTTATTAATATGCTCTAAAACATCCAAACTATATGCTGCTTCATATGGAGCAAAGGGAATGGGCCCATCAAGAATATCATGAACCATCGCCTTAAGTGGCCAATTTTTTTCCAACCTATTTTTAACATCATTTATAAATATTGGATCAAAATCTAATACTGAAATATTTTTTACTTCTTGTTGAACAATTCTTGTGCCAAATGCATCTGCACAACCTATTTCAACAACACTACCCTTTCCACTTAACATTTTAGAAACAAATTTATACCTAGATAATATAATTGCTAATCTTTTTGGGTCTTCATGCCAAACCTGGTTAGTCATTAGTCCAAGTGAAGATAAACCCTTATTATTAGCAATATCTAATAATTCATTATATTGATTTTCTTTTGTAAAATTAACCATTTTAAATCTCATCTATTCAAAAAATATACAGCCGTAGTCACCCTCGTAACCGCATTCTAAAAAAATCCACTCCCACTCTTCAGGTTTCATAAAAGCTCTACAGGTTAATTGCCAATAGAGCAAATTAACTTTCTCTTTTTCATTTCTATATGACTCAATGGTAATATGAGAATTTTTAGAACTTACTCTACTTATCTCTTTTATTGAATTATATAAATCATAATTATATAAATTATGAAGTGCATTTATACTTATGACTAAATCAAAAGAATTATCTGCCCATGGGAATTTATCCCCAGCTGAACCTAATAAAATATTTTTTCTTATTTCTTCTTTTGAATTTTTTACTGCATAATCCGAAATATCTAAACCATTCACGCTAATACCAGGAATAAGTTTTGTAAATTCATAGATTAAAAAACCTTTACCGCAACCAACATCTAAAATTTTAGATTCTTTTTTTATTTTGTAATGGTCAATCATTGCTTTGGCAACTACAGACCATCTACCATCATAATTATACCCTCCGAAACCGAATGATCTATCTCCATCCCAGTAGTCAAAACTAAATTTCGAAGCAATTTTTGCACACTCTGCTTTATCGTGAGAAACTACTCTCTCTTTATAATCTCGCTTTGTTTTATTATGTAATATTCCTACAAAATCAATATATGACATTTTTAATTTCTTCTATATTATCGGGGATAATTTGAGAAAGTATTAGAACTTCCTCCCATTTACCTATATCTGATTCGTCCAAAAGCATATTATTTTCAACTGCAGCATGTAATGTACACTTACTCTCAATTATTTTTTTATAAAAATTTGATCTATAAATTCTATTTGAAGGTAACTGAAACATAGAATATAAAATTATACCCTCTAATTTATCTAGTTCACTAGTAACAGATTCTAATATCATAGTAGAATTTTCCATGATATATTCTGAAGATGATAATTTATATAACAAATTATTTTTATTTGCATAATCTCTTATTATTATATTTTGAACATGTTGTGGAATAAAATGACCATTGATACGTCCACTAGCAACATATCCTCTAAAACCTTTTTTTTCATTAGATTTTTTCAATATTAAAAACCTTTCGGAAATTTATAATTCATTCCCAATTTTGTTACTGGCTTAATAGACAAAGGTTCAAAAAATTCACCTAGTTTTTTTGCTGAATATGGTGAAAATAAACTTTTATATCTGCAATTCATTGACCACCTTGTTTCATTTTCTATGTTTACAATATTTCCATGCATTAAATTTTGTGAAAATAATAAAACTTCCCCAAATTTTATATCTAACCATTTAATATTACCTTTTATAATATTAAATAAATCATCACTACTACTCGTTCTGAATGACTTAATACTTTTTGATATTTTATTTTCTTCTTCGATTGGCAATATAAACATTGACTTAGAAGCATAACAATCAACAATTGGAATCCACATAACTAATTCGTAAGGGCTATCTCCATTCCAAACATCAGCATGTACAGGTAATATTGAACTATCATCATTAGGTAGTTGTATGCTTAAATTAACCCTTTTTTGAATAACTAATTCATTACCTACTAAAGATTTAATATATGTTTCTGCTAACGAATAATATAAGGATTTAAACCATGAAAAAGAATTTAATTTATTATATATAGATAATCTAAAATCATTTAACTTTTTATAATCAATAAGATCATGAAATGAGTTTAAAAAAAATTCTTTATCTTTAGGTAAATCAATCTCTAAAATGTCTGTTGCTATTTGAATAACTGTATCTCTAATTTTATCTAGAGCATCAAAGTTAGCAATAGGCCGTATAATATAACCATTTTCTAAAAATTTTTTGGAAAATGAATCAAACTCATTAATCCTATATTTTACTTCTTTATCCATTTGAATTAGCCTATTTAATAAGGATTAATATATAGTTAAATTTTTATGCGGCCCTCAAACCTGTAGATTTTAGAAAATCCATTACACTATGATAAATTGATTTTGAATCTAACGAATAATATTTCAATAACTCTTCTTGAGTTCCATATTTATCTGGAAATTGATCAGGAATCCCTAATTTAATAAGTTTCGGCATTTTAGGATAACAAGTATCATTAAGAACATCACCAATTGCACTGCCTAATCCATTATTTTTTATATGCTCTTCAACTGAAATAATAAGTTTTACTTTTTGTGAGTACTTAATAATGCTTTTATAATCAAATGGTTTAATTGTATGCATATGAAGAACTCCGGCTTTTATCCCTTCTTTGGATAACTCTTCGGATGCATAAATCGCCTCTTTTGTTGTAATACCTGAAGAAACAATCAAAACTTCTCCAACATCCTTCATAAGTATTGACTCGCCAAATTTGAAACCATTCTTAGGATTAGAAACTATTTCATCTCCTCCTTTAGCTAGGCGAATATACACTGGTCCTTTAATTTCTTTAGATTGTTTCATAAACCTTATCATTTCTTCTGCATCTGACGGTGACACAATATTCATGTTAGGTAGAGATCTCATTATTGCTATATCTTCTATTGCTAGATGAGTCGGGCCTAAAGGTGCATAAACTAGACCTCCTCCATTTGCTATTAATTTTACAGGTAAATTATGTAAACATAAATCAATTGCAATTTGTTCATAGCACCTTCTAGTAATAAATGTTGAAATTGTATTTACATATGGTATAAATCCATCCATCGCTAAACCTGCTGCCATTCCTATAATATTAGCTTCTGAAACACCCTCCATAAAAAACCTTTCAGGCATGTTTTTTTGCATTTCAGACAAGGTTCCTGCTCCTAAATCAGAACCAATAAAGACTATTCTGTCGTCAGTCTTAGCTAATTCGTATACCATATCTAAACAAGTTTTTCTCATAAGTTTAACTCCAATTCGGAATATAATTTATTTATCTCAGACTCAGTTATTTTTGATTTATGATGCCATTTAGGGTTGCCCTCTGCTTCTTTTATACCCTTGCCTTTAATTGTATGTAAAATTATAGCTGATGGTGATGATTTCTTGAGAGGAAGGTTTAAAAACAATTTTTCAAGTTCTGTTACATCATGTCCATTAACCTCTTCCACAGCGAAACCAAAACTTTTCCACTTATCCGTTAGTGGTTCAAGGTCTTGAACAATTGAGGTTCTATCGTACGACTGAAGCTTATTATAATCAATAATAGCCGTTAAATTATCCAATTTATGTTTACCTGCGGATAAAGCTGCCTCCCATACAGAACCTTCATTAATTTCACCATCACCCATTATTACAAATATACGGGAATTTCTTTTTTGTATTTTAGCGGAGATAGCTAATCCAACACCGATCGAAAGACCATGACCTAAAGCACCAGTCGAAGCTTCTACACCTGGTATTTTCGATGCTTCTGGGTGACCTCCTAAAATTCCATCAAAATGACAGAACCGGTCAAGCTCAGAAATATTAAAAAAATCTTTATCTGCTAATAATGAATATAATGCCAAACAACCGTGACCTTTGCTTAAAATACATCTATCACGATTAATATTCTTTGGATCATTTGGATCTATATTAAGTACTTTATCATATAGGACTCTCAATACTTCTATTAAAGAAAAGGCTGACCCTAAATGGCCTCTTTTACCACCAGCAAGACCTTTAATTACTAAATGTCTTAAATAGATTGATCTATTATCTAGTTTACCACTTATGTTATTTTGCATTTTCAACTCTTAGTTAAAAGATTTTAAATAAAAATTATCTATATAATTTTCAGATAAAAAATTTTTTTTATCATTATTAATAGACCACCTAACTAAACGTGTATATTTTCTTGCTTTTTTTAATTGATTTTTTAGAATGGTAGTTCTTAATTTTTTTTCACCTGAGAATACTCTTCTTTCCCAATTATTTTGTAAAAACTCATTTAATAAAATTAATGACCATCTCATTGATAAAAGTGGTAAATTTAAAAGAAGTCTTACACTAAATTTATCATCATCTTTGAAAGTGTTTAAAATAAGCTTATAAAAAAGTTTCCATTCACTTATTAAGAAATTAATATCTTCGATAGCCGGGTGTAATAAAAAATCACCAACAAGTTTTGCTGGGTCATCCCATCCAAAATATTCGAAATCAATAAAAAACAATTTTCCATTATAATTTCTTATTGAATTATGAAATCCAAAATCTGAAGGAGATAAAATTTTAAATTTATTATTAATTTCATTATTAAAATCTAAATTTAAATTTCTATAATTATCTTTGGTTAAGTTCAGTAAAGGTGTCAATAAGGGTTCAAAATCATACCTTAAAAATTCTGATAATTCATTATAGAATGGAGATACTTTATTAAGTAAATTGTACCTAGAGATAATTTGCCTAACCATAACATCTGCAGAAAAACATGACTCTTTTGCATTAGGAAGATTAAATGAATCTTTTTTTTCTGAAAGGATATACAACTGTTCTATAAAATTGACAACTTGGTATATATCCTTCTCACAGATATTATTAACTTTTTCACCATTAATCCAAGAATATATTCCACAGTTTTCTTTTGCACTTCTGGCTATTGGCCTAGGAATATTAAAATTACCATAATTAAATAAATAGTTTAAAGAGTCAAATTCAACATTTAATCTGTTACTTTCATGTAATTCGTTTTTAGAGTAAGATTTGAGAGCATATTCTTTATTATCATTAGCAACTACGTAGTATAAACGATTATTCTTGCTATGATTCTTTAACTTCGACTGACTTGAACTGAATTTTGATAATGGCATACCAATTAGCTCTTCAGCAATCTTTTTTAATTTATAGTTATTATTCATATTTAAACCAAAATATTTTTATTAAAAAAAAATTTATATATTTTACTCCAGGAATTACACAGAATTATTTTCTTATCTTTTCCAGTAGATTTTTTATTAAAAAGAATCGGAGTGATTTTATGGGACCATTTATCATTTAAAAAAATTTCCTCTAAATCATCTATAAAAAAATCAAAACCTATAGAATTAATTTTATCTATTTTCTTAGACTTAGTACTTTCAAAATGAATATCAGTAATTTTAAAGTTAAAATTAGAAAAAAAATTATTTTTACTCATCCACTCAATGGCATTCTCTCTTAATTTAGGACCACTTTTCGTAAGATTTGATACTTCAGTTTTATGACTTACAATTTGTAAAAAAAAATTATTTTTTCTTGATTCCTTTATAAAAGCACTAAAATTATTAAATAAACTCGCCTTAAATATTTCATTACCATATATTAATGACTGAATTTCTCTCCAATCTCTATCCTTTTTTAAACTTATCAAATACTCCTTTATATCTTTTTTATCTTTTTTAAATTCCTTACTTATTAATTTTTTTCTAACAGCAATATCATGTACAAGTAAATTGTAATCTACAATTGTATTATCAAAATCTAATCCTATTCTCATAATCTTATTGTAAATTAATATTTTGCATTGTTTTGATATTATAATATCTATTATCAATCATTGAATTAGTTATTAATTTCTTATTAAATGCTTGATTAATACTTTCTACAGCTTCATTAATTGTTCTTTTTGGAACAAAACCTAATTCTTTTTCAATTTTTTTTGATGATACATGATAAGAACGTAAATCATCAGTTTTTTCATGAACTATATCAATTTTTTTCTTTAATGTATTTCTTACAATATCAGCAATTTCATCTATTGAATGATTTTCATAACCAACATTAAATACTTTACTATCAATTTTATCCAATGGATAATTTATACAGTTTAAATATAAATCCGTCATATCATCTATATTTATATTTGGCCTTTTTTGAGATCCCCCAAAAACTTTTATTATGCCATTATTTATTGCATGATTAGTCAAAATATTAACTGTGAGATCTAATCTTAATCTTTGCGCATAACCACATACAGTTGCTGGTCTTATTATTAAAGGGTAGAATCCTTTTTCTTTATTACTTAAAAGAATTTCTTCACATAATGCTTTATATTTTGAATAGTCCGTAAGAGGCTCCAAACTTAAATCCTCAGTTACTTCTAATTCATTTTTAACTCCATAAACGCTTGAAGATGAAGCGTATATAAACCTCTCAATACCCTCTTCTTTAGATATCTCAACAAGTGGTTTAAATGCATCATAATTAATGGATTTCCCGAGTTCAGGATTTAGTTCAAAACTTGGATCATTAGATATGCAAGCAAGATGAATTACTGTATCGCAATCTTTTATGTGTTTTCTAATATCCTTTGAATTTCTTATATCTGACTTTACTAATTTTAGTTTTGGGTTTTTTTTAATATTAAAGAAAACATCTCCATACATAAATAAATCAAATACCACAACTTCATGTCCAAGTTGTAAAATCTTTGGAACAAGAGAACTGCCAACATATCCGGCACCTCCAGTAATAAATATTTTTTTCGTTTTCATTTAAATCGCTACCTTTAATTGGTTTATATTTATCGTTTTGTCATTCCAACCTAAAGCGATATCTAAAGCACCATGACAAATAGTAAGATGTGCTATTTCAACAAACCCATACTGGTCAGAAGGTATATAAATATTTCTATTTCCTAGCTTATTAAGCTGATTATTTTTTTTGAAACCTGAAAGAGTCAAAATCCAACAACCTAATTCTTTTGCTACTTTTACTGCATTGATTATATTCATTGACTCGCCTGAACTTGAGATGGCAACTAATATATCTCCTTCCTGAGCAAATAATTCAATCTGTTTTGAAAAAATATGTTCATAACCATAATCATTACCTAAACAAGTTATAAAAGCTGGATCATTAAAAGCCAATGATCTCAAATTTGCTGCTTTACTAAAATCTTCAGCCATATGGCTTGCAATAGTTGAGGAACCACCATTTCCAATAAACATTAACTTTTTGCCAGATCTAGTTGACTTATATGATTTTTTTATAAATAAATCGATAGTTTCAGATAAATCATAAATTTTATTTTTGTTACACTTAACAGTCGCTAAAGTTGATAGATCAGAAATTCTTTCAAAATATTTATTTATTAAATTTTTCAATTAAAACCTCTCTTATTTAAGCATTGTAGTTAAATATTTTTGAACTGGAATTTTTTCTACAGATTTTCTATGACCAACAATACCAACCTTTAATGCACCAACGGTATTACCGATGAAACCAGCAATATCAATATCGTTACCCGCAGCAACGATTGGTGAAGTGACTGATAACAATGCATCTCCAGCACCCACGGTATCTACTACTTGTGAAGTAAATGCTGGAACTTTATTGACTCCTGATTTATCTGACCAGGTCACACAACCTCTTTCACCATGTGTAACAATAAAATTACTACATTTTATAGATTTACTAAGTTTATTTATTATTAAGTCACCTAAATCAGTATATCTATCAGACATTGCAAGACGTGCTTCAGGCGCATCAATGCAAACATAATCAGCTACATTATATTTTGTAATTAAATTGTAACCAAGATTAGCGCTATTACTCTGAGCATTCACGGCTAAAAATCTAGATTTCTTTTGTAAGTGATCTATTGATTTTTGAGTAAACATTCCATGGCCAAAATCTGTAACTACTACCAAATCATAGTTACTTACTCTATCATGAATCATTTCAGATAATTGTTCTTCAACTTTACCATTAAGAGGTGTATCGTCAAAATGATATACCTCAAACATTTTTTTCAAGTGCCCAGGATCAACATATCTACATTTTCTAATTGTTGGCATGCCTGATCGCCATAATGTATTTATATTTACATTATCTCTGAGTGTATCATTAACTAAATTAAGATATGGTTCTCTTTCCCCAAGTATAGTTATAATATCAACTTTTTTAACAAAATCAGCAACATGATTAGCAGCAGCTACTACACCTCCAGCAAAAACTTCTCTACCCACATGTGCGGAGGAGATAATATTTTCTTTAGCAGATTTTCCCATGGGTTTGGCATATTGATATTCATCAATAATTGTTTCGCCTATGAATAGAACATTCATATCCTTAATTGATTCTATAGCATTTAAAGATTTTTTTAAATGCAAGTCTCTATCTAAATTGGATAAGTATTCAACAACAGGCGGTTCAAAAATATTTAAATTTTGATTAATTAATGAGGATGATGAAAAAGTTATTTCATCTGTAAAAATCACTTTACCGCCATTATTTTTTACAGCCTCTTTTTCAATTTTTATTTTACCAGTAATATCCTCTCCTTCATTAGTATAATCAGAACCTTTAACGTATACATTTGGTTTTATCATATTTATTAACAACTCTGAACTAGACCATTTATTTATTCCTACCCAATCAACGCATTGAAGTGCTGCTAACATTTCTGATCTTAAATTAGCATTAAAAACCGGTCTACCTGGTCCTTTATTAACAAATTCGTCAGGAGTGATTGTTACTATTAGAATATCACCTTCTTTTTTTGCAGTCTCAAGATGACGAACATGACCAAGATGAACTAAATCAAAGACACCATGAGCTAAAATAACTTTTTTATTCATGCTTTTAGCTGAGGAACTTATGTTGGAAAGATCCTCAATAGACTTTATCTTTTCTTGATAGGAGTTGGGATCCCTAACAAGATTTAGAGGAATTGCAGCATTTTTTGCACTACCCATAATTACACCTAAGAATAAAATTTGTTAACAAACGTCTGTTAATTTGGCAAATTTTGATTAACAAATTCCTAATATTTTTTAAATTATGATAATTTTACCTATTTTTTTAATTTATTAATAAAAATTAACCTTTGGCCTAAATATTGCATAGTACTTTTGATATGAGGTTTATATGGTTGGTCCAATTTCACAATTTGATTTTTCAACAGTTCTATCGGATTTTTTTGTTAATGGTGGAGGAATGTCCCAAAGCTTGAGAGCAGAAGTCCTTAGAAAGGGAAAATTAGCATCGTTATTAAAAACACCCGCAGTAATACCTCCATGGGAACTTCCACCACAACCCAATGTCTCACCTTTAGAAAGAAGAGCAATCAAAGGAGAAAATTTAATTGATAAAAAGGACCCTCTTTTTGATAGAAATGACCTAAAATCTGATGACAAAGTACTTTTTGCTGTCTTTAAGGCATTGAACAGACTCGGTGATATGGCAGATTTTATTCAAACAAGAAAAGGCGAACCACTTGCAAAAATTTTAGATACTCAATTCCAAAAGCTTGTGAAAGAGTTAAAGGATTTTATTGATAATGCCCAATATGACAGATTATCATTAGATCTTGGACTTTTATCAAGTGAATTAAGCTCTCTTTTAACATTACCTCAAGAGGAGAGAGCTCCAGTTTTTGTGGGAGCAATTATCTTAGAGGACAGAACAACTGCTATTTCTGGTATTCAAACGACTGATCAATTTACAATTCAATCTACAGATGCTTCCGGAACAGTAAGAAGTGTTACAATTACAATGAGTGATATAAGTACTGATGTAAATGATTATACTTTAGATAATATATCAGCCCACGTTAATGATGAATTAGTTGATGCTGGGATAGCTACTTCTTTAAAAGTTGAGAGACATAGCGAGACTAGGTTTGGTTTCAGATTAGATATAGGTTTTGATGAAACAGTAACAATTTCTTCAAATTCGAATGAAAGCGAATCAGTTTATGTAGCTGGAATTAGAGGTGAGGATAAACTTGGGAGTGGATATCTCGCAAAAATAGATAATCTTAATACTACTGATCCAAACGAAGTATTCTTTAATCAAATAGATACGACTGACGCTGGAGATAGAGCAGAAGCTGTAGCTGTAGATAGTAATGGTGATGTTTACGTGGTTGGAACAACTGAAGGTGACCTTGGTAATCAACAAGTTGATCCAGTTGCTAAAGATATATTTCTCCAAAAATATGATGCTGCAGGAAATCTACTCTTTACAAGAAGATTAGGGGCTCCTTTTGATGGATCAGCTTTCTCAGTTAAGGTAGACGCAAATGATAATATATTTGTTGCTGGACAAGTTCACGGATTATTAGATGCTGATGGACACGGTGGAAATTATGATACCTTTGTATCAAAATATGATAAAAATGGATTAGAAATTTTTACAAGGCAACTTGCACCATTTGCAGATGATGGAGCATTCTCAATGTCCCTTAATACAGATGGAGATGTATTCCTTGCAGGCTTTACCAAATCAGCTATCGCCCCAGATAAAACTCATGGAGGTAATTCGGACGCATATATTACTAAACTAGATAATAATGGTACCTTAATTTATAATAGACAACTTGGTGGTTTTGGTGCCCAAAACGATACTCCCGACAATAGCGAAGAGTATTTTGATGCTATAGCTATAGCACCTGATGGATCTGTATGGGTTTCAGGAGAAGAAGATGAATCAATTTTTATTGCTCATTACCCTGATGATGAGAATGGAGCAATAAATAAAAGAACTATTGGAAATGCAGGCGATGACAAAATTACGGATTTAGCTGTTGATAATGACGGAAATGTTTATGCTACAGGATTTTCAAATGTTGCATTTTTAAATGTTGGAGGACTTCAAACACACCGTGGAAATAAAGACGCATTTGCATTTAAACTTCCGATAGATGGAGGTTTTGTATATAGAACTTTTTTGGGTACAACCGAAAATGATAAAGGATTTGGAATAACTGTGAATCCTGTAACTGGCGAGGCTTATGTTGCAGGAAGAACAACTGGAACACTTGATGGAGAAACAAGTTCAGGAAGAAAGGATAACTTTGTTATTAAATTAAATGCTAATGGGACTCAAGCATGGAGACATCAGTATGGTGGAGGTTATGATAGTAAAGCTAAAGGTATTGCATTTGATAATGATGGAACTAATCTGTTATCCCGTTTTGGTTTGCCAAATGGTCAAATACCACCAGACTCCTCTGACCTGGTTACCGCTGTAAGTTCAGCGAGATCTGGAGATTATTTTTTTATGTCAATTAATGACGGGCCAAACGAACAAATTATTATTGAGGATGATGATACCTTTGGTTTTTTAGCCTTCAAAATGCGTCAAGCACTAGGCTCTAGAATCACAACTAGCGGAACAGTTCAATTTATTGATGACGATCTAACCGGAAGATATTTAAAAATATCTGCATTAAATGGAAATAAAATTGAATTAATAAAAGGAGGAGAAGGTTTTGATGGTTTAGAGGCAATAGGATTAAGAGAGAAAACTTTATTTGGAGAAATTAGAGACGATGGTTCCAATAGTTTTGTTCAAACAGCTTTTGGTTTAGGTTTTACTAACGATATTACAATTAAGTCAAAAGAAAAGGCTTCCGAAGCTACCGCACTAATTGATTTTGCAAAATTAACAGTTAAAAAAGCATATAGATTACTAACTCATGGACCCGATCCAGAGTTTAAGCCACAAGGTAGGGCTCCACAAAGACTTTTAGATCAAATAGCAACACTTGAAAGTGCATTACAAAGGTTACAAACATCAACAGCTAATGCAAATACTGGAATATTAAATATTGGAGGTAAGTCTAATATTGGTGTGGCTGCAGGGATACTTGGCTTGGGAAATAACCCGAAAAAAACAACTTTATTTTAAAAAACCTTAATTAAGTATACTTTTAATCATAAAGTTGGATATTTAGTATGCCAATCTGTTTCTAGTTGATAAGCGTAACCAAAATTAAATAATAAGTCCTCTGTAAATGGTCTACCTATTAACTGAAATCCAATAGGTATATTATTTGGTGAAAATCCACATGGAATTGAAATTCCTGGTAGACCAAGATAGTTTAATGGTCTAGTACACCAAGGAACTTTCTCGTTAATTGTCAAAGCATCCTGCTGTACAGCAATATCAATTTCTTCAAGAGTCGGTGGCTCAATTGGGATACAAGGTGTAAAAAGAAGATCACAATCAGATAAAGAAAGTTCTACAAAATTTTTTGTTAAAACACTTCTTAACCTCATTGATCTTAAATAATCTACTGCGGAAACAAACAACCCAGCTTCAAGTCTAGCACGAACTTCACTTTGATAATCATTTGGTTTATTTTTCAACCATTCTAAGTGTATGTTTGTAACTTCAGATTTTAAAATTATATTGGTCATATCTCTTAAAACAATTTGATCAGAAACATCCACTTCAATAATTTTTACACCAATTCGTTTGAAAATAGATAATGCTTCTTGAAGTACAGAATTGATAGGTTCTTCAACATTTTCAAAAAAATAAGTTTTTGGTATTCCAATAGTTTTTCCTTTAACTTCATCTGCGTTAAGTAATTCCTCATAATTCGGAACTGATTCAGTGCTAGTTAGATCATCAAATCTATCATAACCAGCAATTACTTTGAATAATCTGGCACAATCTTCAACTGTTCTTGTCATAGGTCCAGCATTATCAAGAGAATAGGAAAGAGGCATTACCCCATGCCTACTAACTCGTCCATATGTTCCTTTAATTCCAACCAAACCACATGCAGACGAAGGTATTCTTATTGAACCTCCTGTATCAGTACCCAAAGAACCAAAAACATTCCTTGCTGCAACTGCTGCTCCAGATCCACTAGAAGAACCACCGGTCATAACTTTTGGATCCCAAGGATTTCTGCAATGGCCATAATGTTCATTTCTTCCAGTTGAACCAACTGCTATTTCCGCCATATTCAATCTACCAAGATTTATAGCTCCCTCTCTATTATGTAATCTATCAATTATTGTAGCGTCATAATTTGAAGTAAAACCATTAAGAACTTTTGAACCGCAAGTTATTGGCTGGTTTTTAAGATAAAAAAGATCTTTATGTGCCAAAGGAATTCCATGAAGTGCTCCAAGTGATTTTCCTTTACTTAAAGCTTGATCTGCTTTTCGGGCAGCAATTAAAGCATCTTCTTCATTTATTTTAATAAATGCATTAATAGTGGTATTCCATTTTTTGGAAGATTCTATTGATAGTTTGACTAATTCCTCAGAGGAGATTTCTTTATCCAAAAGTTTTTTTGAAACTTCTACCAAACTCAAATTTAATACATCTTGGCTCATTTAGCTTTATTTCTTTAAGGTTTGTAAAGTATTACTGAAACTAAATGCCTCAGTGTCATAGTTCAGATTTCCTGAGAGAGAATCAAGAGAAAATCTAAGAGAATTAATTTCTTTAGATAATGAGCCTGATTGAGAATTATCAATAGTTTTCTGGTAATAAATATTAGAGATCCTAATTATATCACCAGATTCTATTTTATTTAAATTTTTTTTCATAATAAACCTATATTATTTTAATACATAAAAATATACTATTTTCAAAGAATCATCAAATTATACTTATTTAAATGAATAATATTTTTGATTATATAATTATTGGGGGAGGAAGCGCAGGCTGTGTTTTGGCTAATAGACTTTCTGAGAAGTCTCAAAATAATGTATTATTAATTGAAGCAGGACCCTCAGATTGGAACCCAGCCTATGAAATTCCTCTTTTAGCAGGAACTTTATTTCGTCTGAAATATAATAATTGGTATTATCAAACAGAACCTGAAAAATATTTAAATCAACGAAAAATTTTCTGGCCTAGAGGTAAAGTATTAGGAGGATCATCATCAATAAATGGAATGGTTTACACTGTCGGATTGTCCTCAGACTACAACACATGGAGCCAACTCGGAAATAATGGTTGGGGTTGGGATGATGTTAAATCTTATTTTAAAAAATCTCAAAAATATCTTGATGAAAACAAAACTGAAATAAATGAGCATGGTTACCTTCCAATAAATAAACCACCCTTTTCTCATCCTATAATAGAAGCATTTATTGAATCTGGAATAGACGCAAATCAAGGATTTTGCCATAATTTCAATAATGGAAAAGCTTCTGGTGTAGGTTACTATGATTTCACATGGGAAAATGGGAAAAGAAAAAGTACATCAAAAACATTTTTAAAAGATTCAATGAATAGAACTAATTTAACAATCTTAACTAAAACGTATGTAAAAAGAGTTTTATTTGATGGGAAAAAATGTACTGGGATAGAAATTTATAATAAAAATAAAAAAAATTATATTTATGCTAATAAGGAAATAATCTTATCAGCAGGAACAATAAATAGCCCTACCTTATTATTACAATCAGGGATAGGTCCTTTTAAGGAATTAAAAAAATCTGGAATCAAAACTATTCACAACTTAAATGGCGTTGGAAAAAATTTACAAGATCATCTTTTAGTTAGAATTCAAATTGCATCAACATATAGTGATACACTTTTCAAATATTTAAAATGGAACAAAATCTCACTAAGTATTTTAAGGGCATATATATTCAAAAAAGGACTGGGTTCAATCTTTCCACTAACAGCTGGTGCATATTTAAAATCAACAAATGATAAAGATATTCCTGATCTCCAAAGTCATTTTTTACCAGGTCTTTCAACAGGAAAAATTAGGTTTCCTTGGTCCAAAGAAAATATACTTAATCAACCTGGTTTTTTTGCAAATATTTACCAATTGAGACCTGAAAGTAGAGGCAAGATTATCTTAAATGAAAAAAATCCATTTGGAAAACCAAAAATTTATGCAAATTATTTAGAAAAAGAAAACGATTTAATTTGCATTAGAAATGGAGTGAAAGTCATTAGAAATATTTTTGCACAAAAACCATTATTTAAATATTTCTCTCACGAAATTGAACCTGGAAACTTAATTAAAACTGATGACCAAATAGATTATTGGATTCGAAATACTGCTGAAACAGTCTATCACCCTGTAGGGACATGTAAAATGGGACCTGAAACTGATAATAATAGCGTTGTTGATAAGAGTTTACGTGTAATTGGAATAAAGAATTTAAGGATAGTTGATGCATCAATAATGCCAGTAATACCAAGCTGTAATACTAATGCGCCCACAATAATGATTGCAGAAAAAGCCTCAGAACTAATTTTAAAAAGTTAACTTAAATTAATTTAAAATTTAAATCTCCGCTTTCTCCAGAGGAGTATTGCCTAATATCATATCAGCTGCTTTTTCTGCAATCATAACTGTCGGAGCCTGTGTATTTCCTGAGTTAATATTAGGCATTATTGATGCATCAACAACTCTCAATGAATCAACACCATGAACTTTTAATGAATTATCAACGACACCCATAGGGTCTGATGAAAGAGACATCTTACAAGAGGATGTTGGATGAAAGACGGTCTCAGCAGAAGACCTAACCCAATCTTCTATTTCAGAGTCATTCTGTTCAAATTTATTTGGTGAGATGGGCTTACCTAAAAAAGGTTTAAAGGGATCTTGTGAAAAAATTTTCTTAATAATTTTAACCCCCTCTCTAGTAACCTCTAAATCAGGTTCAGCAGAAAAATAATTTGGTTTCATAAGAGGCTTATCATGAGGGTTGTTTGAATTTATAATAACTTCCCCTCTACTCTCAGGTCTAAGTTGATAGACGTGAATCAAAAACCCGTGTTTTTCCTGTCCTTTTTGAGAAGCTGAAAGATTCAAACCTGGCACCATGAGTATATGGATATCTGGTCTATCTAAGCCTGGATTACTTTTTGCAAACATTCCTGCTTCTAGAGGTAGACTTGTAGCAATACCTTTTCTAAATAAAAGAGCATTGATCATCATTGACACAGCTCTATCTGGTCTAAACCATTTGTACATCGTTACTGGTTGCAAACATTCATGTTGAACATACACTCCTAAATGATCTTGAAGATTTTTTCCAACACCAGGTAGGTTATGGCTGACATTAATTCCATACTTTTTTAGAAGATTTGCCTCACCTATACCAGAATGCATTAAAATTGCAGGTGAATTAATCGCACCACTAGATAAAATAACTTCTCTGTTAACCATAAATGATTTTTTTGTTCCGAACCTTTCAAATTCTACTCCAACAGCTTTCTTACCATCCATTAAAATTTTTGTTACATGAGCACGTTTTTCAACATGAAGATTTTGTCTTTTAAGAGAAGGTTTTAAAAAGGCAACAGCAGTACTCTGTCTTCGTCCATCTGCAATATTAAAATCATGCCATTGAAAGCCCTCCTGATTAACACCATTAAAGTCATCAGTCATTCGATACCCAGCATCAGAACATGAGTCAAAAAAAGCCTTATAAAGTGGATTGTCGGAGGTACATCTTTTTATTCGCCATGGTCCTTCAGATCCATGATACTTACTTTCCTTTTTTTCTAGGTTACATTCTGACCTTTTAAAATAGGGTAACACACTTGCATAATCCCATCCCTCAAGACCAAGTTGGCGCCAGCTATCATAATCATGAGAGTCTCCTCTTATGTACATCATTCCATTAATTGATGATGATCCGCCAATAACTTTACCCCTCGGCCAATGTAACTGCCTATCCTTTAAATATTTTTCAGGCTCAGTGTCGTAACCCCAATTTATAGATTTATCAAAATAGGCAACACCAGCTAGAAGTGGAATATGTATCATTGGAGACCAATCTGACCCACCAGCTTCTAATAATAAAACTTTATTTTTTGGGTTTTCAGAAAGCCTATTTGCTAAAACACAACCAGCTGAACCAGCGCCTACAATGATAAAATCATAATCACCCATCTAAATCTCCAGATGAAATAGCAAAATTTAAATAAAAACATAAAATTAAACATTTAAGTTGCAAATATTATACATTATTATAGCAATAAATTTACATCTTCTTTGACCTATTTTACATTGGGAGAGAATTATGGCAAGAAAGACTAAAAAAATTGTTAAAAAAAAACCTGTTAAGCGTAAAGCAAATAAGAAAAAAGTTGCTAAAAAAGTAGCTAAAAAGAAAGTTTTAGGAAAAACTACTAAAAAAGCAACTAAAAAAGTCTCTAGAAAGTCAAAAGCCAAAGTAAAAAAAACCTCAAGCTGGATTCCTGGCCACCCTCACCCTGAACCAAAGGTAAAAAGAATTAGAACTGCGAAAGGAAGACGGCCCTACTTTTTTGAGGATCCAAATATAGATAAATTACTTGCTATGATTATGGCCCTAACTGGAGAAGTTTCTGTTTTAAGAGAGAGACTAGATACTCATGAAAGACTAGCTCAAAAAAAGAAATGGGCCTCACATCAAGCTATAGAAGATTATGAACCAGATGATATAACAGAAGCATTTAGAGCACAATGGCGATCGGAATTTATAGCAAGGGTCTTAAGAATTGTTCAAGTAGAGTTGGATCAAATAACAAGG
>PTLN01000021.1 GCA_002938125.1 Alphaproteobacteria bacterium MarineAlpha2_Bin1 | reverse complement strand
ACTAGATACTGAGGGTAATTTTGAAAATAACCTCAATACTGACCATGTGCTTTATCAGCGGATAACCTCTTTATTCTGGGAAAAGAAATGTAAGGATCTTGTTGAGGAGCATTTGAAAGAAACCGGTTCTAGCTTTGCTGAAGATCTACTAATTCATTGGGATCTTGAGGTTGGAAAGTTCTGGCAAGTGGTACCACTTGAAACTATTCAAAATTTAGAACAACCTCTTGAAGAATTTAATGAAAAAAAGAAAAATATTCACTAGTATTTATAAAATTTTTTAAATAATAAAGGATTATTAGATTTAAGTAATGAGATATTTACATCATTTCTGGTTATGCCCCTTTAGTAGGAAAATAAGAGTTATTTTGGGAGAAAAAAAACTCGAATTTGAATTAGTCTTTGAAAAATTTTGGCAGAGAAGAAATGATTTTTTAAAATTAAATCCAGCGGGTCAAGTTCCAACTTTAATAGAAGATAAAAACTTAGTCCTTTCAGATAGTACATCAATTTCCGAGTATTTAGAGGAATTATATCCAGAGCCTAGACTAATTGGTATCAATCCAGTATTCAAAGCTGAGGCAAGGCGTTTAGTTTCATGGTTTGATCTAAAATTTTACGAAGAAGTTACTAAACCAATCTTAGAAGAAAAAGTTTTTAAAAGGTTTATGGCAATGGGGCAGCCACAAACCAAGCTCATAAGAATAGCAAAGAAAAATATAAATTATCATTTAGAATACATTAGTTGGTTAGTCGAGAGAAGAAATTGGTTAGTTGGTGACGATTTTAGTTTTGCGGATATATCAGCAGCTTCCCATATTTCATGTCTAGATTATCTTGACGATATACCTTGGGAAGATTATGAGATTGCAAAGACATGGTATGTAAGGGTGAAATCTAGGCCGTCATTTAGGCCACTTTTAAATGATAGAATTTTAGGTTTAAATGCACCTAAGCACTATGCTAATTTAGACTTTTAAATTATTTTGTCTGTTATGATAGAAGATTTAGAGCAAAAAGCCATATCTTTAGGATTTGATTGCTTTGGTGTTGCACAGCCAAGTTTAACTAAGTCAGTAAGTAAAAATTTATCAAATTTTATTTCTTTAAAAATGCATGGTGATATGCAATGGATGGAGAACAGATTAAGTTTTAGAAATAATCCAAAAAATCTCTGGCCTGATGTAAATAGTGTAATTGTATTAGGTGTAAATTACTTTTATGGCCAAAGTCCTCTATCTGAAATAGGCCTTAAGAATAAAGCATTCATTTCTAGCTACTCAAGAGGAAATGATTATCACAAAGTTATTAAGAAGAAGCTCAAGCTATATACAGAGTGGATCCATAGAAGGTATGGAGGAGAATATAAAATTTTTGTAGATACAGCACCTGTTATGGAAAAACCAATTGCAGTAGAGGCTGGTCTTGGTTGGCAAGGTAAACATACAAATCTTATTTCAAAAAAGTTAGGAAATTGGTTTTTTTTAGGATCTATTTTCACCAGTTTGAATATTAAAAAAGAGAAAGAAAAAGTTACAAACCATTGTGGTTCTTGTACTTCATGCATTGATATTTGTCCAACAAATGCAATAATTGAGCCTTATAAATTAGACGCAAGAAGATGTATTTCATATTTAACAATTGAGTATAAACAGCATATACCAAAAGAATTTAGGAAGAAGATTGGAAATAGAATTTACGGATGTGATGACTGCCTAGCAATTTGCCCGTGGAATAAGTTTGCAAGAGTAACAAATGAAACTGATTTTTTTCCGAGAAGAGAATTAAATAAACCTTCTCTTACAAAACTTTTAAAACTTAAAGATAAAGATTTTAGAGAATTATTTCAAAAATCGTCAATTAAGAGAATCGGAAGAGATAGGTTTATTAGAAATGTTTTAATCGCAATTGGGAATAGTGGTAAAAAGGAATTGTCACATATTGTTGAAAAATTTATACTTGATAAGTCCCCTTTAGTAAGAGCTATGGCCATATGGGCAATGTCTCAGTTAATAGAAAGAAATTATTTTAAGTATTTAAGAGGTAAGTATGTTTTAAGAGAAGAAAATCTTTGGGTTTTAAGTGAATGGTTTAAATCAAATGAATAAAAAAAAATTATTTTGTTTCGGAATAGGTAAAGTTGCATTTCAACTATCATTAAAACTTCTTGATAAAGGTTGGAGTGTTCATGGTACTTGTAGAACGGAGGAAAGAAAAAAATTTCTGGAAAATGAGGGCTTGAAAGTTGTGAAATTCTTTCCTGACAAAAAAATTCCATATATTACAGATGAACTTGACAATTCGACACATATTCTTGTTTCAATACCTCCAGATTCCAATGGTTGTTTAGTTGTTAGATTTTATGAAAGGGAAATTTCTAATTTACTAAACAGAGTTTGGTTAGGCTATATATCTTCTACCAGCGTGTATGGCCATCATGGTGAAAGGTGGGTAGATGAATTAACTAAGCCTACTCCTGGGACTAAGATGGGAATGCACAGGTTAATTTCAGAAAATCAATGGAAATCTATATCTGAAAAAAATTCCATAAATCTACAAATCTTTCGTTCTGGTGGGATATATAGTTCTAAAACTAATCAAATTGAAAAGTTCAAAAATTCTTCAATTGAGAAGCCAATTATCAGGGATAATATAAAATTTAACCGTATTCACCAAGATGATTTGGTGGGTGTGATTTTATCTGCATTTAAAAAGGATGATGAGAGCAATATATTTAATGTTGTAGACGATAAACCTGCATCTATGTGGGAACAAGCCCAGTTTGTATGTAAGGAGTTAAGCATCCCACTTCCCAACAATATTCAACTTAATAGAGCTATATTGACTGAAAAGCAAAAAGAATTTTATAAAGAAATGAAATTAGTTAAGAACGATCTTATAAAAAAGAAATTAGGTTACAAACTACTTTATCCTTCTTACAAGGAGGGTTTTAAAGCGATTTTAGGGATTTAGAAACTAGAGAATTTCTTCAATTATTTTAATTATTTTTTTTATTTCCTTTGGTTTTGATAGTCTATGGTCTCCCTCTGGAAAAAAATAATAAGATAAATTTTCTGAAGAAATTTTATTTCCTAGTTCAATAGACCTTCTGTAAGAAACGTCTCTATCTTTAAGTCCATGAATTAACCGCACTGGACAATCTAGAAAAATATTTTTTTTCAGAATATAAAATTTTTTGCTATCAATGATAAACTTTGATGTAATAGGGGTTTTTTGCTCACTGTAGTCGGAATCTTGCCAGAAAATTCCTTTGTTTTTTAATTCATTTTTAATTTGTAAGGTGGCATCCTCTAAAAAAAATTTAGTAAAATCTGGTGCAGGGGCAATTCCTATAATACCAGATACCCTTTTCTTTCTTTGATTTGCCACAAGAAGCATTATCCAGGCCCCCATGCTAGAACCTATCAATATTTGCTTTCCTAGAGTAATATTATCAAATACTATAAGCGAGTCTTCTAACCACCTTGAAATAGTTCCATTTTCAAAATCTCCATCTGATTCTCCATGCCCAAAATAATCAAACTTAGTAAAAGAAATATTTTTTTCTTTACAGTAACCTTCAATTGAGCAAGCTTTTGTACCATTCATATCTGATTTATACCCGGAAAAAAAAATAATTCCTGGTTCCGAGCCCTTAAGTGAAAAAAAAGCTAATCTAGATCCATCTGGATGTGTTATTATTTTATGATGTTCTTCCAAAGTAAAGTTTTAACCTTTTTTTATTAATGGTATATTGATTTTTATTTAAGGACAATAGTTTTGAACAAGTTACCAACCGTTATTCAGGTTTTACCTGCTTTGAATTCAGGGGGGGTTGAACGAGGAGCAATAGATATTGCTCTAGCAGTAAAAAAAATTGGTTGGACATCAATTGTTATATCTGAAGGTGGTTTAATGAGAAAAGAGCTCGAAAGATCTGAAGTTGAGCACATTGAATTACCTTTATCTTCAAAGAACCCATTTATAATGCATAAAAACTTTAATTCATTATCGTCTATAATTTATGACAGGAAGGTTGATATTGTACATGCAAGAAGTCGTGCTCCTGCATGGAGCGCATATTATGCATCAAGGCGATTTAATACAAATTTTGTAACAACTTTTCACGGAACATATAATTATAAAAATTTTTTAAAAAAGAAATATAATTCAATTATGACTAAGGGAAAGAAAGTTATTGCTATTTCTAATTTCATCAAAAAGCATATTATAGATAAATACGGTGTAGAAATCGAAAAAATAGCCACCATTCCTAGAGGAATAGATTTAAATTCATTTAATCCAAGCAAGGTTTCACATGAAAGGGTTATTCAACTATCTAATTCCTGGAGATTATCAGATGGTACTCAAGTGATTATGCTTCCTGGACGTTTAGCAAGATGGAAGGGCCATAAAGTGCTAATTGAAGCTCTAGGAAAACTAAAAAGAAAAGATTTTCGATGTATTTTTGTTGGATCGGAGCTGGGTAACGAAAATAATAAAAATTATCTTTTAAAAATTATCAGAGAAAATAATTTAGCTGAGATAGTACAGTTTGTAAATCAATGTAATGATATGCCTGCTGCTTACATGCTTTCTGATATAGTTATATCAGCATCAACTGATCCAGAAGCTTTTGGTAGAGTATCGGTAGAAGCGCAAGCCATGAACAGAATTATCATAGCATCGGATCACGGTGGTAGCTCTGAAACAATTATTAATGGAAAAACTGGTATATTATTTTTAAATAATAACTCTGAATCTTTAGCCAAGGCTATAGATTCTGCCTTACAATTGGATATCGAATCTAGAAAAAAAATAGGAGATACATCAAGAAAGCATGTTTCCTCTAAGTATAGACTTGAATATATGCAACAATCGACTGTTAAATTGTACCAAGATTTGGTATTAGCGGACTAAGCCGACATAATAGCTTTCTTTATTAAAAAAAATTATCTATATTTTAAGATTATTTTGATGTTTTATATTATTAAGAGTTAAAGGAGTAATAATCTGTTGCATATGATGATAGCTTTATTTTTATCTTGGCTTTTGAATATTAATTATATCATTACTAATTGTCATATTTTCAATAATGGAGAAAGCGTATAACAAGAAGACCACATAAAGCACTCCCCCAAGCAAGTCAGCACGGGCCGCGAGTAAATGAGCAGATAGAAGTTAGTACAGTTCGACTAGTTGGTTCCGATGGAGGAATGTTAGGTGTAGTTGATATCGTAAAAGCACTTAAATTAGCAGAAGAATCAGGTTTAGATCTGGTTGAGGTTTCTCCAAACTCTGATCCTCCAGTATGTAAAATATTAGATTATGGTAAGTATAAATATGAAGCCCAAAAAAAAGCTAGTATTGCTCGAAAGAAACAAAAAGTTATTGAGGTAAAAGAAATTAAGCTCAGACCAAATATAGATGACCATGACTATGATATAAAAATGAAATCGATAAACAGATTTTTGGATGAGGGTGATAAAGTTAAGGTCACCTTGCGATTTAGAGGAAGAGAAATGTCGCACCAGAATATTGGTTTAAGAGTTCTAGAGAGGGTAAAAGAAGATGTTGAATCTATTGGAAAAATCGAACAGTTTCCCAAAGTTGAGGGTAAGCTTATGACTATGGTAGTTGCCCCTCGATAAAAACCTATAAATTCTATATATTTTAATTAATTTATTAATTATTTTAATAAAGTCATTAATTTATTTATATTGTGCACTTGCGAAGTTTATACCATGAATGTATAAATCAGTTATAGATTGGTATTCCGGCGGGGCATGCCGAGTTTACTAGAATTACATTAAACTAATTAGGAGTAGAAATTGCCCAAACTCAAGAACAAAAGTGGAGCTAAGAAAAGATTTAGCCTTACCGCATCTGGCAAAGTTAGAATGAATCAAGCTGGTAAGAGACATGGTATGATTAAAAGAACCAATAAGCAGATACGGAATCAGCGAGGTACTACTATCATGTCATCATCTGACGCAAAAATAGTTAAACAATTTTTACCCTACGCTTAGAAAGGTATCTTAGTTATGTCCCGGGTCAAAAGAGGTGTAACAGCTCATGCTCGACATCGAAAAGTATTAACTAAAGCTAAAGGTTATAGTGGAAGGAGAAAGAATACTTTTAGGGTGGCAGTTCAGGCTGTAGAAAAAAGTTTGCAATATGCATATAGAGATAGAAGAATTAGAAAAAGAAATTTTCGATCCTTGTGGATTCAACGTATAAATGCTGGTGCTAGACTTGAAGGTATGACTTATGCGAGATTTATAAATGGACTTAAGCTTTGTGGTATCGAAATTGATAGAAAAAATCTTGCTAATTTAGCTGCTACAGAACCGTTGGCCTTTAAGCATCTTGCCAAGCAAGCAGAGAACGCTCTTGGAGCTAAAATACAAGAAAAATGAGATTATCATTTGTTCCTGTTGTAATTATGTTTTTTCTTTATCTGTAATTTAATTATAATTTAATACAAATGAATGAATTAAATAAAATTGAGGAATTTATCATTGAGCAGCTAGAAAAAGCTGATTCAGAGTATTTAATTGAGAAAATCAGAGTTTACGCTCTTGGAAAAAAAGGAAAAATAACTCAGATTATGCGCTCTTTATCTGGTATGAGCATCGATGAAAGAAAATCCTTTGGGAAGGAAATAAATAATCTCAAATCAAAAATAAGTGAATTAATTAATGCTAAGCGTTTATTAATTCAAAGTGTTGATCTGGAAAAAAAACTTAAATCAGAATCTTTAGATTTGACTCTTCCAATAAATCTTGAATCAAATGGAAATATTCATCCAGTTAGCCAAGTTTTTCAAGAGGTATCACTTATTTTTAGTGATATGGGTTTTGATATTGCAGAAGGACCCGACATAGAAGATGATTGGCATAATTTTACTGCATTAAATATTCCTCCGGAACATCCTGCAAGACAGATGCACGATACTTTTTATATAAAAAAAGAAAATGATTTTGATTCAGAGACTGCTGAAGTTTTAAGAACGCATACATCACCTGTTCAAGTTAGAACTATGCTACAAACAAAGCCTCCAATAAATATAATTGTTCCAGGAAGAACATATAGATCTGACTCTGATCAAACACATACTCCAATGTTTCATCAGGTTGAAGGTTTAGTAATTGATGAGAAAAGCCATATGGGACATCTTAAGGGCTGTTTAGTAGAGTTCGTAAAAAAATTTTTTAATATAGAAAAAATAAATTATCGTTTTAGGCCAAGTTATTTTCCTTTTACAGAACCATCTGCAGAAATGGATATAGGATGTGTTAGAGAAGGAAATAAAATAGAGCTTGGTGGAGATAAAAATTGGCTTGAAATTCTTGGTTGTGGAATGGTTAATCCTGTAGTGCTTGAGAACTGTGGTGTTGACTCAAGAAAATATCAAGGTTTTGCTTTTGGTATGGGGATTGATAGAATTGCAATGTTGAAATATGGCATGTCCGACCTTAGGTCCTTCTTTGATTCTGATCTTAGGTGGCTAAAGCACTTTGGATTTTCCCAATTTGATTTTCCTCCAGATAGTAGAAGGAGATCTTTTTGAAATTTACCTTATCTTGGTTGAAAGATCATATAGATCTCATTAATTGTAATGATAATATTAATACTATTTCTGAAACTTTAACATCCCTAGGATTAGAAGTTGAAGGCATTGTTGATCCAAGTGAAAGACTTAAGGGTTTTAAGGTTGGATGTATAAAGGAGTATTTTCAACATCCTAATGCTGATAAGTTAAGTATCTGTAATGTTGATATTGGAAATGAAACTGTAGAAGTAATTTGTGGTGCGAATAACTTGGTTAAGGGCATGAGAGTTGTTTTTGCACCTGTAGGTATAACTATACCTGAAAATAATGAAAAATTAAAAAAAACTAAAATAAGGGGAGTAGTTAGTAATGGGATGCTTTGTTCGGAGAGGGAGTTATGTATTTCGGATGATCATGATGGAATAATTGAATTAACAAAAGAATCTACTGTAGGTAGTGAGGCATCCCGATTTTTGAATAGTATAGACCCAGTATTTGAAATTGCAATTACACCAAACAGACAAGACTGTCTTGGTGTAAGGGGTATTGCAAGGGACCTGAGTGCTAAAGGTTTAGGTGATTTTAAAACTTTAGATATTAAAAAAGTTGATGGAGAATTCAAAAGTCCCATTGATGTAGTTATAAATAATGCAGCAAAAAATAAATGTTACGTTTTTTTTGGAAGATATATTAAAGGAGTAACTAATACTGAGAGTCCTAAATGGTTGAAGGATAGATTAATTTCAATCGGGTTGAAACCAATTTCTGCTCTCGTAGATATTACAAATTATATTACTTTTGATTTAGGACGGCCCTTGCATGTTTTTGATTCAAATAAAATTGAAGGAAACTTATATATAAAAATTTCTTCAAATGGAGAGAAAATTACAGCTCTTAATGATAAAGTTTATGAACTCAACGACTCCACTACTATTATATCTGATAAAAAAAAGGTTTTATCTCTTGGTGGCATAATAGGTGGAAAGGAATCTGGAGCACAAATACATACAAAAAATATTTTTATAGAGTCAGCTTTATTTGATCCTATTACAGTGGCAAAGTCAGGAAGACATTATGGTATTGAGAGTGATGCTAGGTATAGATTTGAGAGAGGTGTTGATCCAAACTCAGCAGAACTAGGAATTGAGATAGCTTCCAAAATGATAATTGATATTTGCGGCGGTAATCCGAGCCAAATAGTAAAAGCTGGGAAAGTGCCAAATGAAAATAAAAAAATATTAATATATCCACAAAAAGTAAATAAATATCTAGGAATGACAGTAAGTTCTGATTTGGTTAGAGAGATTTTAGTTAAACTTGGGTTCAATATAAAAATCCATAACTCTGGATTTGAGGTAGACGTGCCGTCCTGGAGAAGTGATATTCAAGGCGAGGCAGATATTATTGAAGAAATATCACGAGTAAATGGTTATGATAAGATTCCTATTCTTCCCTTCAGAGCTGAGCCGAAGTTGAAGCGATCAAAAATCATTGAATCATTGAATGTTAGAAATAAAGCTCGAAAAATCTTAGTCAATAGAGGTTTCAACGAGTGTATAAGCTGGTCATTTATGAGTAATAAACACTCTAAATATTTTAGTAATGATCAAATAGAGTTACTAAACCCAATTAGTAAAGAATTAGATGTCATGCGACCATCGATAATTCCAAATTTAATTGAAGCTAGTAAAAGAAATTTTGATAGGGGAGCAGATCAGATATCTTTATTTGAAATTGGTCCAATATTTGATAAAAAATTGCCTTTAAAACAAAGTAATGTTTTGACTTTAGTAAGAGCAGGAATTAAGCATAAGAGAAATTGGGACCAAAAAAAATCTGAATATTCTGTATATGATATTAAGGCTGATATTATTGATTTATTAAAACTCTTTAATTTTGAAATTGACAAATTACCTGTAGATCAACAAGTTATAGATTGGTTTCACCCTGGAAGATCAGCAATCATCAAAGATTTTAAAAAAAATAAATTAGTATCTTTTGGTGAAGTTCATCCAAAAATATTAGGGAAAATGGATGTAGGTTTTCCATTAATTGCAGCAGATATTTTCATAGATAATTTTACAACAAATGATAAACAAGTTTCAAGGGAACCCTTTATTCCCTCAGACTTTCCTTCCGTGTCAAGAGATTTTAGTTTTATTGTAGATAAGTCTGTTTCGGCTCAAGATTTAATTCTTCCACTGAAAAAATCTAATATATCTTCGATAAAGGAGGTTTTAATTTTTGATATTTTCCAGAATGATTCTATTGATAAAGATAAAAAGTCTATAGCAATATCAGTTATTCTAGAACCATCAAAGAAAACATTTACTGAATCTGAAATAGAAAAAATTTGTAGAAAAATAATCAAAATAGCAAATCATTCATCAGGTGCTGAGCTTCGTAAATAAATAATGAATGATATTTCTCATATACGAAACTTTGCAATAGTAGCCCATATCGATCATGGAAAATCAACTTTAGCAGATAGAATGATTGAGTCATGCGGAGGCCTTAATAAGAGAGAGATGAAAGCTCAGGTCTTAGATTCAATGGATATAGAACGAGAGAGAGGCATTACCATTAAAGCCCAAACAGTTCGATTAACATTTAAAGCTAAAGATGGTAAAAATTACATTTTGAATTTAATTGACACGCCTGGTCATGTCGATTTTTCTTATGAGGTTAGTAGGTCATTGGCGGCATGTGAAGGTTCGATACTACTTGTAGACTCAAGCCAAGGTGTGGAAGCCCAAACTTTAGCAAATGTTTATCAAGCTATTGATGCGGACCATGATATTTTGATTGTATTAAATAAAATAGATTTACCAGCTTCTGATCCTGAGAAAGTAAAACAACAGATTGAAGATGTGATTGGTATTGATGCATCGGAATCTATATATATATCAGCAAAAACAGGTCATGGAGTAAGGGACGTCCTAGAGGAACTAGTGACTAAATTAAGTCCTCCAAAATTAAAAGACAATGATGAATTAGAAGCACTATTAGTTGACTCTTGGTATGATTCTTATCTAGGGGTAGTAATACTTGTTAGAGTTTATAATGGTAGGATTAAAAAGGGTATGAAGTTAAGGATGATGGCAGCAAATACCGATCATATAGTAGAAAAAGTGGGTGTATTTGATCCTAAGGCTAGAGACGTAGATTCTTTAAATGCGGGTGAAATTGGATTTGTAATCGCAGGTATGAAACAAGTTGCCGATACATCAGTTGGAGATACTTTAACAAATTCCTTAAGTCCAATATCTAAACCTTTAAGTGGCTTTAAACCCAGTATACCCGTTGTATTTTGTGGTCTTTTCCCAGTTGATTCAGGAGATTATATTCAACTAAAAGATAGTTTGGAAAAATTGAAACTAAATGATTCAAGTTTTATTTTTGATAAAGAGAATTCTCCTGCTCTGGGTTTTGGTTTTAGATGCGGTTTTCTTGGGCTTCTTCATCTTGAGATAGTTCAGGAAAGACTAGAGAGAGAGTTCAAACTAGATCTGATAACAACTGCTCCAAGTGTAATATATAAAGCGCATTTCTTAGACGGGAATACAATTGAACTTCATAATCCAGCTGATTGGCCTGATCCAACAAAAATAGATTTTGTCGAAGAGCCTTGGATAAAAGCTACCATAATGGTTCCAGATGAGTACATAGGAAGTGTATTAAAATTATGTGAGGATAGAAGAGGATCTCAAGAAGACCTCTCTTATATAGGCAATAGAGCAGTAGTTATATATAGATTGCCACTTAATGAAGTAGTGTTTGATTTCTATGATAGGCTCAAATCAATTAGTAAAGGGTATGCAAGTTTTGACTATCAACTTGATGATTATGAAAAAGGTAATTTAGTAAAGATGCAGATTCTTGTTAATAATGAGAGTATTGATGCTCTATCAATGATTGTAAATAAACTTAGAGCAGAAAGTCGAGGTAGAGTAATTTGTGAGAGATTAAAGAATTTAATTCCAAGACAGTTATTTAAAGTTCCCATTCAAGCTGCAATAGGAGGAAAAGTAATCGCTAGAGAAACCCTTAGCGCTTTAAGAAAAGATGTTTTAGCTAAATGCTATGGGGGAGATATTTCAAGAAAGCGTAAATTACTGGAAAAGCAAAAAAAGGGCAAGAAACGTATGAGACAATTCGGGAAGATAGAAATACCTCAAGATGCTTTTATTGCCGCTCTAAAGATTGGTGATGAATGAGTTAATTAAACCACCGTTTTTTTAATTTTTTTCTTGGCATAATATAAAGAACTACAAAAATAATAATGAAAAAACACCAGGTAGGTACTTGAATTATTGATAATATTAATGGGTCCCATAACTTATAGTAAATATATCTTTGTACAATTGACTGGGTTAAAATCATACTATTTTTATCAAATAGAAACCAATGTTCGCCAATACTAGTCAAAATTATTTTACCTAGATAAATGGATTTAATTACATCCCATCCAATAAAAAAGAAGAAAGCTAGCATTGCTAGATATTTTAAAATATGTAATAAAACAGAAATATTCCTATTATTTTTTAAATAAGTTTTTATTATAACATTGCTTCTAGTATAAATTCATAATTTTTAATTATAATTAATTGAAAAATGTATATTTTTTGTGGATATTTGATTGCGATAAACTTTTTTGGAGAGGTGGCCGAGTGGCTGAAGGCGCACGCTTGGAAAGCGTGTATACGAGCGATCGTATCGAGGGTTCGAATCCCTCTCTCTCCGCCAGAGATATATTTAAATAGGAAACCATTTGACATTTAATAGCTTAATATTTTTAGTATTTATTTCCTTCTTTTTTATTTTTTTCTTTTTTTTAAAAAGTAGGATAAAAATTCCCTTCATACTTTTAGCAAGCTATATTTTTTATTCTTTTTGGGATTGGAGATTTTTGGGTTTAATTCTTCTATCTACAATTATTGATTATTTAGTTGGCTATAAGCTTGGTCTCGAAAAAAGAATTTTTTATAGGAAAATGTTACTTTCTTGCAGTATTTTATGTAATTTGACTATTCTTAGTATATTTAAATATCTAGATTTCTTTGTAGATTCATTTGAATTATTTTTAAATAATATTGGGTTGAATCCTGATTGGCCTACATTAAATATAGTTCTACCAGTAGGAATATCTTTTTATACCTTTCAGTCATTAAGCTATACTATTGATGTTTATAGAAAACAATTATCTCCAGAGAAAAGTTTTTTGAATTTCGCTACTTATATTTCAATGTTTCCTCAGCTTGTGGCGGGACCGATAGTTAGGGCTACTAAGTTGTTACCTCAAATCAAGTCGCCAAAAGATTTAAACTCCTACAGGTTATTAAAGGGAGTAGAATTAATTGTATGGGGATATTTATTAAAAGTAGTTCTAGCAGATAATTTAGGTTTCTTAATTCATATAAACGGCTATTTTGATACTCCTCAAAAATTTAGCAGTTTAGATCTTATTTTAGCAACTTTGATGTTTAGTTTTCAAATTTACGGTGACTTTGCTGGCTATTCTCTTATAGCAATTGGGTTAGCAAAAATTTTGGGTTTTGACTTAGACCCAAATTTCAAAAGACCATATTTTGCCTCCAGTTTTAGTGAGTTTTGGAAAAGATGGCATATTTCATTATCTTCTTGGCTTAGAGATTATTTGTATATTTCACTAGGTGGTAATAGAAAAGGGGTTATACGTACAAGTCTCAATCTTATCATAACAATGGTCCTGGGTGGTCTATGGCACGGAGCAGCATTGACTTTTATAATTTGGGGTTTGTTACATGGTATATACTTAATAATTTTTAAATATCTTGGAAGTATTTTAAAATACAATGAAAATAAGTATATAAAAGATCTTCAAAAACTTTTTTTAATATGTCTTGTATTTTTTCTGACTTCATTTGCATGGGTATTTTTTAGAAGCAACACACTAGATGACTCATTATATATAACTAAAACTATCTTTACTTTTGATATAAGTAAAACAAACTCAAATTTTGCAACACCATTAGTAGTAAAATGTTTTCTAGCATTATTCTTTGTTTTAATTATTGATATTTTTAGAGAAACAAGATGCATATATAGTTTTTATAAAAAATCATATTTTTTAAGAATACTAGGTGTACTTATTTCAGCTTGGATAATATTACTTTTTGGTAATTTCGCAGGAAATGAATTTGTATATTTTCAATTCTAATGTCTCCATATGAATTATTAGCAACCCTTTAGTGATTTTTCACCTTTGACTACAGTATATTTAAATGACTCATAGATAATTTGTGGATTTAAAACTTTAATTTTTATAGGAGAATTAATTTTTTGAATAGTTAAAGGTATATCTACGCAGAATGAACCATCATCTAGAACTAAATACCCCTGCGTCTCATTTTTAGATCTTAGTATCCAAAAAGCAGATTGACTATAAACTCTCCCATTTAATATCTTATTTATTCGTTCTGTCTCATTCTTAGGCCTATATATTTGCCCTACGCTAGGAAAGAGCCAGTAAGTATTGTAATTATCTGGCTTACCTAATTTATCTATTACAAGAGGAGCTAACTGATGAGCAATGACAAAAGTATTTATTTTTTTTGGAGAAGATGATTCTAATTCATTAATTAGTTTCAACGAAGAAAGGTAGTTATTTTCTTTTAAATTATACTTTGCAAAGTTTATCGAGCTCCATGAAATAGGAAAAAGAAATAATACTATTAATATAAAAAATTTAAATAATCTTTTTATATTCATAAAATAAATATTAATTTTTTCTTGATATAAAGCTATTATTGAAAAAAGTAAAAAAGTACTAATAGTTGCGTGAACATAAATTAGATCAAAAGATATAATTAATGTTAAAATAGATGAAAACATTAGAACTAGAATATTTATTCTATCTCTAGTAAATAAAAACTTGTCTTTAAAATAATTTTTTATACTTATAATGATCGATAGAACTGCCAAAAAAATTATACCTAAATAGATTAGGTAATAAATTTTTAAAACTCCAATGGTCCAACTAATGTCGAAATCGAGTAGTCGAAAAAATAATCCAAATATAGCTCTATGTCCGTTAGTTGTAAGTGGAATTTGCCCTCTAATAACCTCTAGATATTCATTGGAGAGTAAAATATAAGTTACTAATATTAAAATTGGAATAATTGAAAAAATAATTACTAAAAGGGAATTAAATAATTCTCTTTTCTTCAAAAACTGAATTGCAAAGGTCAAGATTGAAAAAAAAGATACTATTGAAAATAATGGATGAAGTGTGGGTGTAAACCCTATAAATAAAGATCCAAAAATAGTATAAATATACATATTTTTTTTGTTAAATGCTGAACTTAACATCCAAAATCCTGTAATAAAAAATAATAGACCGGTTATTTCAGGTCTGAAGATAATCCAACTCATTGAAAAAGGAATAAGACCTAGTAGGCCCATAAATAAAATGCTAGGAAAAAAAAATTCAAAATTATTTTTTTTGGTATTCTTTAAAATGAATAATGAGCTTATTAATATGAATAGTATTACAATAAATGAGTGAGAAAGCCTGTAGGAAATAAATGTAATTTTAAATTCGAAAAATTGAATTACTGAAAATATTAAGCCTTGTAAAAGAGAGTAAGTAGGAAAGTTAAATAATATTTTCCAAGTTTCACCATTTAAATATGGTATTCCAAGATTTCCAGTGTTTGCAAAACCAAGAGCAGGTAGTGCATAAAAAACATCATCTGAGTTTGGTGAAATATAAAACAAGCCAAGAGATATTGATAATATCCAAGACAATTGTAAAATCCCAAATAATATATATATGTTTTTAAACATAAATTTTTTTAAAGTGCTTACAAAATAGCAAGTTTAATTCTTTTTTGGTAGCCTAAAGGATCTATGGCACTTTCCACAACTAGCTCCTACACTAGAGATAGCACTGATCATTTCTTCATTATCATTACTTTTAACTACTTCAATAAGATTTTCTACAGATTTCTCAAAATCTACTGTTAAAGCCATAAATTTGTCTTTATTTTTCCAAATTTCTGGACTTGCTCTACTACCCTTCTTATCTGAGTCGTCTTCATCAAATAGGGTATCTATTTTCTTACTAATCTCATACACTTGTTCTAATTTTTTTAAATTATCAGAACTCAGTGGACTCTTACTTTTGATTACTCTTGAAATTTCCTGCATATTTTTGGCAAGAGTAACCATTGCCATATGTCTTGGGTCGTTAGTATGTGAAAAACTTTTTTGAGAAAAAATAATTGATAATGAAGCTATTATAAAAAATATTTTTATTCTTAAAATCATATCTTAAACTCACAATTCCAATATAATTGTACTTTGTTGACCGTAAATTCGGTATCAGTAGCTATCATTCTAATTTAGATTTTTTTCTCAGAAAAGGGGGGGGAAATCTTTTAAGTTGCCATAAATCCTTCAAATAAGGCTAAATTTAGATAATATTTGAAATATTTTCCTTTTTTTGTGTAATAAATTAAAAAAATAGCTTGATTTTATCCTCTCTAAGCTTCATTTGAAGGGGGCACCATTTTTTAGAAAATAAAGTTTAGAATTATTTGTCCTTTTTTATAAATTTTTTCTACCTTATATTCTTTAATTTGTTGTTCTTATACCTAACTTATAGGTATAGGGTTCGATAATTTTATTAAGGAAACGACATGATAGGAACCGTTAAATGGTTCAACAAAACCAAGGGTTATGGCTTTATTCAACCTGAAGATGGAGGAAAAGACGCTTTTGTGCATATTTCTGCAGTTGAGCGTGCTGGCCTGACAGATCTCGCTGAAGGTCAAAAAGTTGAGTTTGAATCACAACCTGGACGTGACGGAAAGTCATCAGCAGAAAATCTGCGCTTAGTTGAATAAAATAAATAAATGTAGAAATAATCCACATTTTAATAGTTATACTGGCCCCATTGCTTTTGTGGCCAGTATAATTGGTCCATGGAAAAAAAATGAATAAGGACTTAGAAGATTCTGAATGGCAGGTACCTAGCCAAGCACAACCTAAAGATAGTGATGTATCGTTTAATCTTGACGAGGTTCTTGATTCTGTTGTGCTTTTAAGGTCTGATGTTCCTGAAGACGCTCTTACAGCTCAAATTTTAGGAACTGAAAGAGTAGGTAATGGAGTAGTAATTGATCACACTGGTTTAATTCTTACAGCAGGCTACCTTATTGCAGAAGCTAGTATAGTTTGGATTACACTGAATGATGGTTATACAATCCCAGGTGATGTTGTATGTTATGAGCATGAAACAGGTTTTGGCCTAGTTCAAGCCTTAGGTAAATTAAATACAATTCCAATAAAATTAGGGAACTCAACATTAATTGAGTCAGGTGACCCCATAATCTTTGCTGCCGCCGGAGGAAAGAAACATACTATGTTGTCGAGTCTATCTTCTAAGAGACCTTTTGTCGGATCATGGGAATATGCATTAGAGGAAGCATTATTTACTGTTCCAGTTCATCCTAATTGGGCTGGTGCAGGTTTAATTGACATAAATGGTAATCTTATAGGTATTGGATCTTTATTTGTTCAGGATGCTGGTCCAAAGGAAATTGATGGAAATATGTCAATTCCCATTAACCTTTTTAAATCAGTTATAAAGCCTATGAGAGAGATGAGTTCAAATGGAAAGCCACCAAGGCCCTGGTTGGGTTTATATGTGTCAGATAATAATGACGTAATTTCTGTTGCTGGTATGGTTTCTCAAGGTCCTGCTGCTAAAGCTGGCTTTAAGGTCAACGATCAAATTCTTTCTGTAAATAGTAAAGAAGTAACAGACTTACATTTATTTTACAAAACAATTTGGTCTTCAGGTGATGCGGGTGAGATTATTTCAATTAAGGTTCAGCGTGAAAACAAGGGGGAAATTTTAATTGATGTTAAATCTATAGATAGACAAGAACTACTCAGAAAGCCTAAACTTAATTCATAATAAGATAATTTTTTGGAGAAACATTGCTACCATATTTTTTTGATAAGAAAGTCAGCAACTCAGTTCCTCTTTGGGTTGTAAAAAAAGGTAATTTAAATGAGTGGTTAAATAATAATCCTAAAAATTTTTCTACTTGGCTAAAGTCTAATGATTTTAATGAAGTTCTCGGAAACTTTCTTACTATCCCAAAACAATCTGGTAAAATTGCAGGTGTGGTAGTTATAGTTCCAAAAAAAATATCTATATGGTCTATAGCTCATATTCCGGTAAAAATAAAAAATAAATACTTTGTTATTACTGGAAAAATTAGTTCTGAGGAGGAGACAAAGCTACTAACCGGTTGGGGTTTGGGAACTTACAGATTTGATAAATACAAGAAGAAAAATTTTGAATTCTCATCTTTATACATATCTAAAAAAGTTAACTGGCAAAAAGCTAAAAGAGAGATAGAGGCAACTTTTTTCGTAAGAAACCTTGTCAATCTTCCTGCAAATGACCTTGGTCCAGGTGAGTTTGAAAAAGCTGCTAAAAGTTTAGCGAGTGATTATAATGCTAATATAGATACTGTAATTGGTAATGATTTATTAGTTAATTTTCCTTCAATTAACACTGTTGGTAATGCCTCTAATCGAAGTCCCAGGTTAATTGATATAAAGTGGGGTAAAAACAATAAACCAAAAGTTGTTTTAATTGGAAAAAGTGTATGTTTTGATTCTGGAGGTTTGGATATTAAATCAAGTATTGGTATGAGAAAAATGAAAAAAGATATGGGCGGTGGGGCAATAGCTCTTGGTTTGGCTTATATGATTATGGATGCAGGGTTAAATATTGACTTGAGGGTTTTGCTTCCAACAGTTGAAAATGTTATTGGAGGAAAATCTTACAAGCCAGGTGATATAATTAATACTAAAAGTGGAATTACTGTTGAAATTGGAAATACTGATGCGGAAGGAAGGCTGATTTTAGCGGATGCTATTACTGAAGCAAACAAAAAAAACCCAGATTTAATCATTTCTTTAGCTACTCTAACAGGAGCTGCAAGAATTGCTTTAGGTTCAGAATTACCAGCAGTTTTTTCAAATAATGAAGATTTAATTAGTGAATTAAAATTAAATTGTGAAAAACAGGAAGATTACTTTTGGCAGTTACCTCTTTGGAAAGGTTACGAAAAACATATAGATAGCAATGTTGCTGATTTAAATAATTCAGGAAATACATCATTTGCTGGGGCTATTACTGCGGCGTTGTTCTTGCTGAAATTTGTAAAAAATAAGAGGGATTTTGTCCATATTGACGCTTATTCTTGGAATGATAGGGATCAAGCTGGAAGACCAATTGGTGGTGAAGCATCTCTTTTGAGAGGGCTTTTCTCTTTTTTACAGAAACGGTATAATTGATTTAGAGATTAATACATAACTGATATGTCTAATTTAAACGAAAATTATATTTCAATTCTAGACTCTTTAGAGGTTTCGGTGGTTTTGCTCAGAGAATCTGGAAGTATTCTTTATGCTAATAGTTTTTTCGAAAAAATTTCCGGTCATCTTAAAGAGGATTTAATTAATTTAGATCAATCAGTAATATTTAAAGAAATTATTTTAGAAGATCATGAAAACCACTCTTTAAGTGCAAAACTGATTGCCAAGGAAAAAAAATTCATTGATGTTACAATTTCTACTAGAAATTACTTATTGAATAGTGAAAAAATAAAAATTTTGACAATATTTCACAAATTTAATAATAAAATTTTAAATAATGATAAAAACAAAGTTTTGACAGGGATATTGGAGAGAGATTCAATAATTAAAAAATTAAATATCTTTATGGAAAGTGCAAAGCTGTCAGGGGATAGGTTAGTAGCTTTAGCAGTCAAATTAGATAAAATTAAATCGATTAATCAATATGCTGGTTACGATGTAGGTGATGCACTTATATTTGAGGTGTCAAAAATTTTAAAATCTATACTGCCTATAAAAAGTATTTTTGGCAGAATTACTGGAGATAAATTTTTTGTTATTTATAAGGTAACAAAAGATACTGAAAGCGCAGCAATCATATGTAAGAGAATTGTAAATAGTTTATCTAAATTTATAACTGTAGATAAAAATCAGTATAATATTTCATCAAATGTTGGCGCGGCTCTTTATCCTCAAGATGTATCTGATGCTGAAATGCTCATGGATGCTACAGATAAAGCTCTTGAAGAGTCAGAAATTAGAGGTCATAACAGATTCCAGTTTTATAATAAAGATATAAATAGAAAAATTATTAGACTTAATTTTCTAGACCAAGCAATACCTAAAGCGATAAAAGAAAATCAGTTTTATCTCAAATTTCAGCCAACAGTTAAATTAGATAATAAATTAATAAATGGAGCGGAAGCTTTGTTGAGATGGGAGACCCCTGAAATAGGTAATGTTTCGCCTAGCGAATTTGTTCCAAGAGCTGAATTTATAGGTTCAATAGTTCCGTTAGGAGAGTGGGTGCTCGAAAAGGCATGCTCTGACGCAAAGACCTGGAGTAGTTTAGTTAGTAGCCCACTAAGAATTGGAGTAAATTTTTCACCTATTCAGCTAGCAGAAGAAAATATTGTGGATTCTGTGATTGCAACTCTCGAAAAAAATAATTTTTCTCCTCAATTATTAGATATTGAGTTAACCGAATATTCCTTTCTTAAGGACCAAAACTCAGCTATTAGATCTATTTTGTCTCTTAAAGAAAAGGGAATATCTTTTTCTCTTGATGATTTTGGGACAGGTTATTCTTCTTTAAGTCAATTAGCATCTTACCCTGTAGATAAAATTAAAATTGATCAATCATTAATTGCTGGTATTACAAAAAATGATGAATCAATTGCAATAGTTAAAGCTATTGTTACTATGGCTAAGGAAATAGGTATATTAGTGTTAGCAGAAGGAGTAGAAAGTAAGTATGAAGCAGAATTTCTTTCTTCTATAGGCTGCGATTATGCACAAGGCCATTATTTCTATAAGCCTTTATCTCAAGCTGACTTTTTAAAAATTTTAAATAATGAGAATTTTAAATTAAGTAAAGTATGAATATGCGGGAGTTAGAAAATATATATCCTTCAATATTAAAAACAATAAGAAGTGATAAAAAAGATCTTACAGAGAGACAAAAAGGAGTTTTGCTTACAGTATATCTTATGGAAGATCTTCAAACTGTAAAAAGCTTATCGAAGCATTTAGGGGTGTCAAAAGCAGCTATATCAAGAGCAATAGATACATTAGAGTCGTATGGATTCATTAGAAGATTACCAGATAAACGGGATAAAAGGAGTATAATTGTTAATAAAACCGTTCAAGGAAAAGTATATATTGATAATTGGAATGAAAGTTTAGTTAACCCAACAAATAACTAATCTAGAGAAGCGTCTAG
>PTLN01000020.1 GCA_002938125.1 Alphaproteobacteria bacterium MarineAlpha2_Bin1 | reverse complement strand
GTATTATTGATAAATTTTTGGGTAATGAGTTATCAGAAATAATATGCTCCCATCCATTGAAAGATAAAGGTTATGATTATCAGGTTCCACTCCTGCCGGCTGATTTTGTAAATACCGATCAGGGTACTGGTTTTGTTCACATTGCTCCACAACATGGCTCAGATGACTATGAGCTTGGTCAAAAATTTCAAATTAAATCTTTTCCAATTTTAGACTATGAAAGTAGGTATTTAGAGACAGTTCCTATTTTTTCTGGTGAGTGTGTTTTAAGACCAAACGGTAAGCCAGGAAACGCTAATCACTTGGTTATTAAGCATATCGCAGATGAGGGTGGACTTTTTTCTTCGTCCAAGTTTGTTCATTCATATCCTCATTCTTGGCGGTCGAAAGCTCCCGTTATATTTCTTAGTACACCGCAATGGTTTATATCTATGAGCGAAAATGACCTTAGAAAAAAAGCACTAAATGCTATAGATAATGTCAAATGGTTCCCTTCCCAGGGTAGAAGTAGAATTTATTCAATGATTGAAAATAGACCTGAATGGGTTATTTCCAGGCAAAGAGCTTGGGGTGTCCCTATTCCGGTTTTTCTTAATCGTAAAACAGGCGAGCTCCTAAAGGATGAGTCAGTTAACGCTAGAATTATAGAAGTATTTAAAAAAGAAGGTTCTGACTCATGGTTTTCTGATAAAGATGGAGAGCGATTTCTAGGAGAGAATTATGATAAAGCAGATTGGGAAAAAGTATCTGACATAGTAGATGTGTGGTTCGAATCAGGAAGTTCACATGCTTTTGTTCTTGAAGATAATGAAGAATTAAAATGGCCAGCATCGTTATATTTAGAAGGAACCGATCAACACAGAGGATGGTTTCACTCTTCTCTTTTGGAGTCGTGTGGTACCAGAGGCACAGCACCTTTTGACTCTGTCCTTACACACGGTTTTGTAATGGATGGAAGTGGAAGAAAGATGTCAAAATCGCTAGGAAATGTTATAAGTCCACAAAAAGTTATAGATAGATATGGTGCTGACATTCTTAGATTGTGGGTTGTGGGTTCTGACTATACTGATGATGTAAGAATTAGCGATGATATTTTAAAAGGTGAGATAGACACATACAGAAAGATAAGAAATACTCTCAGGTTTCTACTAGGGAATCTTCATGGTTATACTGATAAAGAATTTATTTCCTATTCTAATTTACCCAGACTTGAAAAATGGGTACTTAATAAATTATTTAAACTAGATATAAATGTAAGAGAAGCATATGAAGATTATGATTTTCATAATGTATATAAGCAAGTTAGGAATTTCTGTATTAATGATCTTTCCGCTTTCTACTTTGATGTTAGAAAAGATATTTTATATTGTGACTCTATTGATTCGAGTAGGAGACAATCTACAAGATCAACATTAAATCATATATTTAAGTTTATTAGTGTTTGGCTGGCCCCAATATTATGTTTTACTATGGAAGAGGTATGGCAAAGTAGATATGGAGAAGAGACAAGTAGTATACATTTAGAAGATTTTCCAGAGATTGATAAGGAGTGGGGAAGATATGAAGAAATTTCAAGGTGGGAAATAATTAGAGACGTAAGAAAAGTTGTTACTGGTGCTATTGAAGTAGAGAGAAAAGCAAAAAAGATAGGTTCAAGTCTTGAGGTATCACCAATTGTATACCTTAACAAAGACAAATATTTAGCATGTGAAGGTATGGATATGCATGATATTTGTATAACATCTAATATTACATTAATTGAAGGATCACCTCCTGATGAATCATTTAACTTGGATGAAGTTAGTGGTGTCCATGTTCAAATTAAATTATCATCAGGTGAAAAGTGTGAAAGGTGTTGGAAAATTCTTGAGGATGTATCAAAATCCGATTCTATCTGTTCAAGGTGTATTGAGGTTGTCAGTCAGTAAGGCGATTGAGATGATAAAATTTGGTTTAATTATAACCTCTGTAATAATAATACTAGATCAAATCACCAAATATTTAGTTATGGATTACCTTGATGGTGGTTTCATTGTGATCACAAATTTCTTTAATTTGGTTTATGTTTTTAATACTGGAATTAGTTTTAGTTTATTTAGTAATGACACTTCTTGGGCTCCTTTAGTTTTTGCTTTAGTTGGGTGCTTATTTGTACTATTATTGATGTACTGGCTCTATAAGGCTGATAATAAAATTCATGCTTCAGGTTTAGGTTTGATTATTGGGGGAGCGTTAGGAAATATTATTGATAGACTAGTGCATGGTGCGGTTTTTGATTTTCTTGATTTTCATTTGTATGATTATCATTTTCCGGCATTCAACATAGCTGATACATCAATTTCCTTTGGGGTCTTTATTGTTATAATTGACAGTATTTTTATTCAAGAAAGTAAAAAGAATGTTACTTAGTAAAATAAAATTTTTTTGTAAGGAACTTGTAACAAAATTTTATTATAAGTTTTTTAAGTTCGTTTTGATATTATTTTTTTTTAGCTCATGCTCTAATACTGATAATTTGATTAAATTATCAGAAATCCCACCCGATGAGTTTTCTGTAGTTAGAAAGGATCCCTTGGAAATTCCGCCAAATTTTAATCTGAGACCTCCTGGTAAATCAAAAAAAACAGGCTCAATAAATTCATCTGAAAAAGCAAAAGATGTATTATCTGATTTGATAAGTAATAAGCAAGAAAAGATTATTTCTAATGAATATTTAACAAAAGGTGATGTTATGCTCTTAGAAAATACTGGCTTTAAAGAAACAAAAACTAATATAAGAGAAGTTCTAATTACTGAAAACTCATTAGCTTTACAACACAAGGGAAGGATTGAGGTGTTAATCGAAAAATTAGTAGGTAATGAAAGCGATGCAAATATTTTAGATCCTGAAAAAGAGGTCAGAAGAAATCAAGAAAAACTTGCTACAGGAGAAAATTTTGTAAAGTCTCAAAAGCCAGTTATTATTAGAAGAATAAGGTAGTAGATAAGTTAATCTATTTTTATTAGGTCGCTTTTAAGTACAATGAATTGCAATGAATTATGATCAAAAACATTAAATTATTTAATATTCCTGAAACAGATTTATTAAATAAAGAAATTAATAGATCAATTAATTTTTGTGAAGAAATTTCTACTCAAATATCTGATGGAAAGTATAAGTGTTTATCGACAGATTTTTATGATGATAAATATAATGATATAAAAACAATATTGCATGAATGGGGTGATAGTTTTGAAACAATAATTGTAATTGCTACAGGTGGTTCTAATTTAGGATCAAAATCAATTACATCAGCAAATTTTAAATCAAAACGGAATATAAAATTTATCTACTTAGATAATTTAAACGCTAATATTATTTCAGAACAAATTAGTGGATTAAACTTAGAAAAGTGTGGTTTTCTAATTATTTCAAAATCAGGAAATACTATCGAGGTTGTTAGCCAGTCTTTAATTTTTATTGAACTATTTGAAAAAAAGTTTGGTAGGAAAAAATTAAACTCCCACTTTCTATCGCTTACAGCAAATACAAGTAATATAATTTCGTCAATTTCAAGAGAAAAAAATATTAGAATTATAGATCATGATCATGATATATCTGGTAGATTTTCTGTACTGTCTATTGTTGGTTGGATTTCAGCATTTATAGCTGGGATTGATTTTCAAGAAATAATTCGTGGTTCAAAAAATATAATCGAGACGCTTAATAAAAATGATTCTAATCAAATTATTGGTTCTGCAATGATGTCAACTCTTTTACAAAGTCAGGTTTATGTAAATATTTTATCGACTTATGAGCCAAGGTTAATTACTTTTTGTAATTGGCATAAGCAATTATTCTCAGAGAGTTTGGGAAAAAATAATTATGGAATGGTATCACAATCTTCATTAATGCCTTTAGATCAACACAGTCAACTTCAAGCTTGGCTTGATGGCCCCAAGGATAAAATTATAAATATTATTATAAACGAAAATAAGGGAAATGATATCAATATCAATTCTTCTGGTATTGAAGCTGCTAAGTTTCTCGATAAAAAAACAATTGGTGATGTTATGAATGTACTTGTAAAAACTACAATTAAATCTCTAAATGAATCAGGAAGGCCATTTAGAGTGATATCAATTGATAATTTTAACGAGTTTACACTGGGTCAATTATTTACATTGTCGATGTTAGAAACAATTCTGGTATCTAATTTATTAGGCTTAAATCCGTTTGACCAGCCTGCAATTGAGAAAGTAAAAAAACTTACACGAAGTTTTTTATAGGCAAAGGATTTATAGTGAAAAATAAAATAATAAAATTATCAGAAAATGTAATAAATCAAATTGCTGCTGGCGAAGTAATTGAGCGACCTGCGAGTGTCATGAAGGAGCTAATAGAAAACTCTATAGATGCTAGCTCTGCAAATATTAAGATTTATATCATGGGTTCTGGTAGAGATTGCATTAAAGTTATTGATGATGGTATTGGAATTAATGAAAAACAATTAGTTTTAGCCCTCGAGAGACATGCTACATCTAAATTAGACTCAAGTGATTTAACAAAAATTAATTTTCTTGGATTTAGAGGAGAGGCTCTTCCTTCAATTGCATCTATAAGTGATTTCTCAATAAGTTCTATCAAAAAAGGACTAAAAAATGGTTGGGAATTAAATTCTTATTTTGGGAAAGTAGGGAATATAAAACCATCTCGGTTAAAACAAGGCACATCTATAGAAGTAAAAAATCTGTTTAAACTTACTCCTGCGAGGTTAAAATTTTTAAAAACTGATAGAACAGAAACCGGAATGTTGATTGATATGTTTAAGAAATTATCTATTGTAAATTCAGAAACTACCTTTCAGCTTTTTATTGATGGAGTTGAGCGCTTAAACTTTCTTTCTTATTCTAGTAACTCAATAGAAAAAAGAATTTGTGATGTGGTGGGTAAAGAATTTTATGATAATTCAATTGCAATAGAATCTTCCAGGGGGGATGCATCTATTAGAGGGTTAATTGGTATACCAACTTATAGCAAAGGTTCAGGTAGGTCTCAATACATATATGTTAATGGAAGGGCAGTATCTGATAGGCTTATAACAGGTGCAATAAGAGGAGCTTATAGTGATTATCTACCTAGGAATAGATTTCCAATTTTGAGTATTTTTATTGATGTTGCTCCAGAAAGTTTAGATGTTAATGTTCACCCAAATAAAGCAGAGGTAAGGTTCGAAAATGAACAAAATATAAGAGCCTTGATTGTAGGGAGTATTAAAAAAGCTTTATTTAGTTCAGGCTTGAAAACATCAAATGTAAATTCTGATAAAATATTTAAATCGATAAAAAATAAGTTCCCATCAAATTCAAATTACCACTATGACAGAGAATTCTCTACCAAAAATAGTGATATATTTTCTTCAGAACAGTCAAATTTTAGAGAGATAGATATCAATAATGGACAATTTTCACCATCAGGTAAGACTCATAAAGTGGGCTCTGATAATCAAGATTATCCACTAGGTTCTGCTGTTGCCCAGGTTCATAAAAATTATATAGTTTCACAAACCTTGGATGGTCTGATACTTATAGACCAACATGCGGCTCATGAGAGGATTGTTTATGAGGAAATAAAGAGAGCGATATTTGGTAAACCGATTAAAAGTCAGGCAATTTTAATACCAGAGATAGTAGAACTTGACGAATTATCTATTAGTATTCTCTCAGAACATATCGAAGAATTTAAAAAATTAGGCCTACTTTTTGATATTAATGATAGTAAATCAATTATTGTGAATGGTACCCCTGATCTTCTTGGTGAAGTTAATATTTTAAAACTAGTAAAGGATTTATCGGAAAACCTAATGAATGAAAATAATTCTCAATCACTTAAGGGTCTTTTAGATGAGGTTTGTAGTGCCATGGCATGTCACGGAAGCGTGAGAGCTGGACGAGAATTGGATATAAAAGAAATGAATGCTCTACTTCGTAAAATGGAAATTACTCCAAATTCTGGTCAGTGCAATCATGGAAGACCTACATACGTAAAACTTGAATTGATTGATATAGAAAGTATTTTTGGTAGAAGGTAAATTTAAACTTTTTTAATTGTTGATATTTTTGTTATACCATAATTTCTCGAATCAATATAATTGTAAGATCCTGGTATTATTAAATCTTCTTTTATACTAGTTTCGACAAAGATTATTGTATTCTCACTGATCCACCCTCTTTTCTCGAAAGCAAGAATTGTTGGTATCGAGATTTCAGCATTGTAAGGTGGGTCGATATATATTATATCACTTATTTCTTTTGCTTTTGGTGGTAATCTAGCATCTGTACAGAAAAGAGTCATTCTATCTTGTATTTTTAATTTACAAGCATTTTTGTAAATTGAATTGATTAATACTTCACTATTTTCAAAAATATTTACAGTTTTGAAATTTCTAGATAGAGCTTCAAATCCTATAATACCAGATCCAGAAAAAATATCTGTGAACCTGAAGTGACTTTCAGAAAGTGGAGTATTCAAAATATGATTATTTATTATTCGATTAAATATTGATTGACGAACCTTTGATGATGTTGGTCTGACAGAAATATTTTTTCTATGAATTATTTTTTTTCCTTTTAAGTATCCTCCAGTTATCCTTAATTGCATTTTTATACCATTATAATAAGTAAGAGAAGCTGGAATATTTTACTTCCATTAATGTTTTTTCTTTTAACCCTCCCAATTTAAATGGGCCAAATTCTAATCTAATTAATCTAGTTACTTCCCAGCCAAAAAACTCCATTATATTTCTAATTTCTCTATTTTTTCCTTCTTTTAGGGACATATTTATCCAAGCATTTGTTTTATTTTGTCTTTCAAAAATAACATCAATAGGCTTATATTTTATTGAATTAATTATTATTCCACTTGAAAGTTCTTCCAACTTTTTCTTTTCAATTATTCCATGCACTCTTACTCTGTATTTTCTTAAAAAACCAGATGATGGCATTTCAAGTTTACGAGCCAATTCCCCATCATTTGTTAGTAATATCAGGCCTTCAGTATTATAGTCTAATCTTCCAATAGAAATTACTCGAGGGATATTTTTTGGAAGAAAATCAAAAATTAAACTTCTTCCCTTTTGATCATAATTAGAAGTCAATGAACCTCTAGGTTTATAGAATTTCCATAATCTGGTTTGTTCTTTCTTTGGTATTTCTTTACCATCAAAGTAAATTTTCTTTTTTTCATCTACTCTAATTGCAGGGTCATATAAAACCTTGCCGTCAATATCAAATCGGCCTTCCTTAATCCATTTTTCTATTTGTCTTCTTGACCCTATGCCAACCCTAGAAAGTTTTTTAGTTATTTTCTCTAATTTTTTTATTTTTTGACTAATTTTTTGATGCATCAACTAAAGCCGCAAATATTTTTATATCAGAATCATCAATTAAATACTCAGGATGCCACTGTACTCCAAGACAAAATTTATATAAATTGCATTCAATTCCTTCGTAAACTCCATCTGGAGCGACAGCGTTTATTTGAATGCCTTTAGGTTCATCTTTAATTGATTGATGGTGAGCGCTATTTACATTCAGTTTATTTTTTTTAACTATATCGTAAAGTAGTGTTTCTCTTTTAACAGAAACCTCATGACCTGGCTCATTTCTTGGGTTCGGTTGTTCATGATTAATATTAGTTTCTACTTCATCAGGTATATGCTGTATTAACTTTCCTCCGAGTATAACATGTAATAATTGTTGTCCTCCGCAGATACCAAGTAAAGGTTTGTTTTGATTTAATATTTCTTTAGCAAGATTAATTTCAAAATTTGTCCTTTCAGGTTTAGTTTTAACAAAAGAGCTATTAGTCTTTTCACCAAAATGTGAAGGATCTATATCAAAGTTTCCTCCAGAAATAATCAGTGCGTCAATATTTTTTGAATATTCTTTAGCTAAATTTTCTGAATGAGGTAATATAAAAGGTAGTCCACCTGCTAATTCAATTACCGAACAATAATTTTTTCTTAAAAGTATATTTTTAGTATAATCAGGGCTTGTTGGATTATTATCATAGTCTGCAGTAATTCCTATAATTGGTTTCTTCATAATTTTTTTTGCCCTAATTATGTATTATAAATAACTTGACCAGAATATATATATTAGAGCATTCTTAAATGATGTTCAATTCACCTTTTAAAAGTAGATATATGGACTTAGCTATAAATAAAGCTAGAGAGGCATATAGAAATGGAGAAGTTCCAGTTGGGGCAGTTATTGTTAACAATGAAGGAGAAATTGTTGAGTCTGCGGCAAATTCTACAATTTCGAATCATAACCCAACTGATCACGCTGAAATGATTGTAATAAGAAAAGTATTGAGGAAGCTTAGTGTCAATAGGTTAGATTTCTGTGACTTATATGTAACATTACAGCCTTGTCCAATGTGTTCACATGCAATAAGTTTAACTAGAATAAGAAGGCTTTATTTTGGGGCATATGACAAAAGTTATAATTTAAGTGATTATAGTAATCATCAAAAAAATTTTTATAAACCAGAAATAGTTTCTGGACTAAGTGAAGATAAATGTTCAAGATTACTAAAAGATTTCTTCCGAGAATTAAGATAACTTTTTTGATAATTTAAAATTAATTTAAGAGAGATAATATGGATTTTAATTATTCAAATCGTGTGAATGAAATACTGAGAAAATTAAATATTTTTATGGATACTCATATTTATACTGGTGAAAAAATATTTAAGAAACAGCTTTATGAAAATAGTTCAAAAGTTCCTCAAATTATTGAAGATTTAAAATTAAAAGCAAAAAAAGAGAACTTATGGAATTTATTTTTACCCGATGAAAAGTTAGGTCCTGGTCTAAGTAATGTTGAGTATGCAACACTATGCGAAGTTATGGGTAGATCTTTAATTGCCCCAGAAATATTTAATTGTAATGCACCTGATACTGGCAATATGGAATTATTAATAAAATATGCCAGTAACGAACAAAAAAATGATTGGTTATATAAACTTCTAGAAGGTAAAATTAGGTCAGCATTTTGTATGACTGAACCTTCTGTTGCATCATCGGATGCTACAAATATTACAACAAGTATTATGCCAGATGGAGATCATTATATTATTAATGGATCAAAGTGGTGGACAACAAATGCAGCGCATCCGAACTGTGAATTACTAATTGTTATGGGTAAAACTAATCCTGATGCTCCAAAATATAAACAGCAATCACAAATCTTAGTTCCAATGAAGACTAAAGGGGTCAAAGTGATTAGGAGGCTAACTATTTATGGCTATGATGAATCACCTCACGGGCATTGCGAACTATCCTTTAATAATGTAAGGGTTCCTAAATCAAATTTAATTCTTGGTGAGGGGAGAGGATTTGAAATTGCCCAGGGCAGATTAGGCCCTGGTAGAATTCACCATTGTATGCGCTTAATAGGTGCTGCAGAAAGAGCTCTTGAGGCCATGTGCATTAGGTCTAAAACTAGAGTTGCTTTTGGAAAAGCTCTATCAGAACAAAGTTCGCTTAGAGAACAAATTGCTCAGAGTAGGATTGATATAGATCAAGCAAGGTTATTAGTTTTAAAAACTGCTTGGTCAATAGATCAATTTGGAGCAAAAGAGTCAAGAGATCAAATAGCAATGATTAAAGTTGCAGTTCCCAAAATAGCATGTGATGTAATTGATAGATCTATTCAGACTCATGGTGCTGCAGGCTTTACTGATGATTTTTTTCTAGCGGCATCATGGGCTAATTCAAGAGGTTTAAGAATGGCAGATGGCCCTGACGCTGTTCATGCTGAAACAATTGCTAAATTAGAGTTAAAGAAATTTGAAAATTAATTTTAAATAATAATTATTTACTGAAATATGATCTCACCTCGTCCCAGGCTGAATTAGCAATAGGCTCTACTAAACTTGCCATCCTAATAGCCTCTGGTGATGCTGCTGTACCATCACGTGCTCTTCCAGCAATTCCTTGAAGAATAGCTGAAAGTCTGAACATGTTATAGATAATATAAAAGTTCCAGAATGGTATAGTCTTTAAATTCATAAATTCCAAATATTTATTATAATAATCATTCTCTGAGGGTATCCCTAATTTATCTAAGCTGATTTCTTTCAAGCCTCTAAATTGATTTTTTGTAAGCCTCCAAATCATTGCATGGTATGCAAAATCTGCAAATGGGTTGCCTAGCGTTGATATTTCCCAATCTATAACTCCTAGAATTTCAGGTTTTTTTGGATGAAATATAAGGTTATCTATTCTGTAATCTCCATGGACTAAAGTTGTAATTTCATTTTTTGGGATGTTGTTGTTGACCCAGTCTATAAGTCTTTCCATTGAGTCAATTTTTTTTGTTTCACTTTTTCTATATTGCTCAGTCCATCTTTTTATCTGTCTCTCAACGTATGACCCTTCTTTCCCAAAATTATCTAAACCTAATTTTTTATAATCTAATAAATGAAGATCAGCTAAAACTTTGATCATTGAATTGTAAATTGCTTTTCTTTCCTCTACTTTTAATTCTGGTAATGCGGGGTCAAAGAATATTCTTCCTTCAATAAACTCCATGATATAGAAGGGCGATCCCCATATACTATTATCTTCACATAACACGTGTGTTTTTGGAACAGGAATACTTGTTTTAAATAAAGCCTGAAGGATTAGAAATTCTCTTTCAATAGCATGAGCGGATGGTAATAATTTACCAAGAGGTTTAGATCTTAATAAATAATTTTTGAGAGGAGTTTTAATCTTAAAAGTTGGATTGGATTGGCCTCCTTGAATAGGAATTATTTTTATAGGTCCTTCAAATTTTTCAATATTATTATTAAACCAATTCTCAAGTGCAGGTTTTCTGTCTTTTATATCAACTTTATTTTTATTCATATTAGACAATATTAAATAGTTTAATAACTAAAAATTTCCTATATCTTTTCTATAAAAACCATTAGGCCAACTTATTTTCTCAATAGATTTATAAGATTTTTCTCTAGCAATATCTAATGTCGAAGCTAATGATGTTATTCCTAAGACTCTTCCACCATTAGACTTTATTTCTTTATTAACCAGTTTAGTTCCCGAATGAAAAATAATTGACTCTTTGGATATTATGTTTTCTAAACCATTAATTGTTGTATTTAAAGGGTATTTATTTGGATAACCTTTGGTAGCCATTATGACAATTAAAGATGAAATTTCTAGCCATTCAATTTTGATTTCATCTAATTTTCCATCGCATACAGCGATCATTATTGATACAATGTCAGATTTTAGTCTTGGAAGGATAACCTGGCACTCAGGGTCTCCAAATCTAACGTTATATTCTATCAATTTTGGAGAGTTATCCTTTATCATTAGTCCTGCATATAAAATCCCCTTATAAGTAATTCCTTTATCCTTTAAAGCATTAAATGTAGGGCTGATAATTAGATTCATTATTTTTTTTTCTAAGTCTTTATCAATATTCCTTGCTGGTGAAAATGCTCCCATACCTCCGGTATTTGGACCTTCATTATTATCATAAGCTCTTTTGTAATCTTGTGCCGTTGAGAAGGGTTTAATTACATTGCCATCAGAAATTGCAAAAAAACTTGCCTCAATACCCTCTAAAAACTCTTCTATAACAATTGTTTTTCCAGCATCACCATATTTACCATCAAACAATTGATCTATAGCTATAAATGATTCTTTTATAGATTTTGCAATAATTACACCTTTTCCTGAAGCAAGGCCGTCTGCTTTAATAACAATTGGATATTTTTGCTTCTCAAGGTATTTCTTAGCATTAGATTTTTGTGAAAAGGTTTTATATTTAGCTGTTGGAATGTTATTTTTTAAACAGAGATCCTTAGTAAAACTTTTTGAGCTCTCAAGTAATGATGCGGATTTATTAGGGCCGAAAACTTTAATTTTTTCTTTTAATAAGGCATCTGCTAACCCGTTTGCTAAATATGCTTCAGGCCCAATCACAACAAGTTCAATATTAAGTTTTTTACATATTTTGATAATAGAGTCGTTAGCGGGATCTTCTTCTGGTAAACAAATAGCTATTTCGTCTATGCCTGCATTTCCAGGTAAACAATAGAGCTTTTTAACAATTGGTGATTTTTTTATTAACCAGCATATACTATGTTCTCTTCCACCTGATCCAACCACTAAAATATTCATTTTTTTTCCTAAATTATATTTTTTTACACTATAATAAATAGTATATTAAATCCTTAAAGATAACTAGATATGACTACAAATATTCCTGAATATACTGTTACTGAACTATCAAATGCTCTAAAAAATGTGGTAGAGACATCGTTTGATAAAATAATAGTTAAAGGTGAAGTTAGTAGAATTTTCATAGCTCAGTCTGGGCACGCGTATATTACTATTAAAGATGAATTTTCAGTCCTAGAAACAATATGTTTTAAGAATGTATTCGAGAAAATCAAATTAATACCTGAGCAGGGCCTTGAGGTTCAGTGTAAGGGTAGGATGTCAACTTTTTCGAAAAAATCATCGTATCAATTAATAATAACAGATATTCGGCCAGCGGGGCTAGGTGCTCTGATGGCAATGTTAGAGGCCAGAAAACAAAAGCTATTGAAAGAGGGATACTTTGATGAAAAAAGAAAAAAGAAAATTCCTTTTTTACCTGAAGTTATAGGTGTAATAACTTCTCTAAAAGGTGCAGTTATAAGAGATATTCTTCATAGATTCAGAGAGAGGTTTCCTAGAGAAGTTTTGATATGGCCAACGTTGGTTCAAGGAGATGATGCGCCTGAAGAAATAATAAATGCAATTAAAGGTTTCAATGCTATTTCAGAAGATGGGAAGATAATAAAACCTGATGTAATTATAGTTGCAAGAGGAGGAGGAAGTATTGAGGATCTATGGTGTTTTAATGATGAAGAGTTGGTTGTTGCAGTTTCAAATAGTGATATACCAATAATTTCAGCTATTGGGCATGAAACTGATACTACTCTAATAGATTTAGCTGCAGATTACAGGGCCCCTACGCCAAGTGCGGCTGCTGAAATAGTAGTTCCTGTAAGGATCGAATTAATTGATAAAGTCAGTTCTTTTTCCTCTAGACTTGTATCAAGTCTTATAAGGGTGATTAGAGAGTCAGATATTGAATTAAACTCTTTAAAAAGGGGTGTTATAAATCCAGAGAAAAACATTGAAGGTTTGATGCAAAGAATAGATTTTGCCTCATCAAAATTGAAAATGAATATGAAGCAAAAACTTATTAGTTACGAAGATAAAGTTCTTTCAAATAGAGTAAATAATAAGGATATTCTGTATAATATATCAGATAAAGTGAAAGCTCTTTCCTTTGCAAGAAAGACTTTTGTTAAATCACTAAATACAAACATAAGTCTTTTAGAAAAGAGTACCGATATTATTTATGCAAAATTAAAGAAAAAAATATTGTTTTCAAAACTAGATACTTCTTATGAAAAATTCAATTATTCAAAGAAAATATTTGAAACTTTATCTTATAAAAATACTATAAAAAGAGGTTTTGTTTTAGTTAGATCAATAAGAGATAGAAAGCCAATTCAGTCGTTTCGTAGTGCTATAAAAGAAAAAATAGTTGAAGTTGAGTTTTATGACGGTAGTGTTGATGTAAAAGTTTTAAAAGAAAATAAAAAAACCCAAGAGAAAAATAAAAACTCGATTTTAAATCAAAAGATTATTCAGGAAAAATTATTGTAATGGTTGATGTAAATGATCAAGATGAGGCTAAACTTATATATTATTCTGGAAGATTTGATATTATTATTCCTGGTTTTTACGTAAGATGTGCTGTTACAAATAAAAAAATTTTAATTGAAAATTTAAGATATTGGGATCCTGATATTCAGGAAGCATACTTTTCAGCAGAAGTTTGTTTTGATAGGTATGATAAAAAGTGATATATTTATGAGTAAATATTTAATAATTTTTTTTATCTTACTTTTAGTAAGCTCTCAAGTATTTTCTCAGGATCTAAATTACTATGGCGAATTAACTCAGGGTGGATTGATAAGAGGAAAAGTTAAACAAGGTACTAAGGTATTTTTAGATGAAAAACCTGTTAAAGTCTCCAGAGATGGTTTATTTGTTTTTGGCTTTGGAAGAAATCATAGAGCAGTATCTAGGTTAAAAATTAAATATAATAATGATTTGGTTGAGGAAAAAATATTAACTATTGTAAGTAGAGATTGGAAAACTCAAAAAATCGATAACTTACCTTCAAAGATGGTTGTGCCCAATAAAGACTCACTAAAAACTATCAGAGATAATAACATTGCAATCTCTTCGGCAAGAAATATCAATTCTAATGAGACTTGGTTTATGGATGATTTTATTTGGCCAGTTAAAGGAATAATTACAGGAACTTATGGAACAAAAAGAATACTTAATGGGGAAAGTAGACAGCCTCACTATGGTATAGATATAGCTGCACCTAACGGAACAGAAGTATTAGCTCCAGCTAGAGGAAGGGTTACCTTATCAGAGTTAGGTCACTATTATACAGGAGGTACCATAATACTGGACCATGGGCATGGTCTTTCAACTGCATATTTACACCTAAAAAAACTGAATGTTACGTTAGGGCAAAAAGTTTCAAAAGGGCAGATTATTGGCTATGTTGGTTCGACCGGAAGATCAACTGGTGATCATTTAGACTGGAGAGTTAATTGGTTTAAGGTAAGAATTGATCCTCAATTAGTTGTTCGAAAAAAAATGTAGAATTTAATTCCATCTTTTATGCATCCAAAGCCACTGGGAAGGGTTCTTTTGTATAGATACTTCGAGAAACTCATTTATTTTTTTCATTATAGTAAATGTATCATCTTTTTCTAGGTTAACCTCTAACCTCTTATGTATTTTTATATGAAATCTTGGTCCCGATTTTCTCTCTATTGATACTGGAATTAATCGAAGTTTATATTTTAGGCTTAGCCTTGCAATTGCTGTAGGAGTCATGGCTTCTCTTCCAAAAAATTGAATTGGTAGTCCATCATTCTGTTTTTGATCAACTAGCATTCCAAGATTAGTTCCTTTTTTTATAAAGTTAATTAATTCCTTAGCACCCTGTGGGCCCTTGCGTACCTGATTCAATGATATTGCTTTTCTATATTTTCTTATAATATTATCAACAAGGGGGTTATTTGGCGCCCGATATACAAGAACTAAATCTGATAAGCTAGCAATAACAGTTGCCATCACTTCCCAATTAGCAAAATGACCTGAAAAAATAATGGAGCTATTACCATCACATTTTTTTAAGTTTTCTTCCCCTTCAATAGTAACTCTGTCATTTTCATACCTAAAAATATGAAGAAAAGGATATTCAGCTAATGTCCGTCCAAAATTATCCCACATTTTTATCAGATTTTGATTTATTTCATTTTCATTTTGCTCAGGAAAAGCTTTTGTAAAGTTGTTAATGGCAGTTATATTTGAATTTAGTCTAGGTCCTATAATTTTACCTATAATGCCTCCCATTTTTGAGGCAAACTCAATTGGAAAAAGTTTTAATATTCCAAAAAATAACTTAAGTCCATAAAACTCTGCTCTATACTGTAAAATTTTAATCACTTTTAATCTCTAATATTTTATTTAAATTTTTCTGGAGTTTAGCTAAGTCATGGAATTTAATTCTACAATCCAAATAACTTATCATTAATTTTGCATTTTCTGGCAATCTGACCCAGTCTTTTTTTGTTGTCAATACCTCAGATTTTTCAATATTTGCATCTTCAATTATTTTCATGATTTCATCTTCTGAATATTGATGATGATCAGGAAAAGATCTAGAGAATTTTAATTTTATACCAGATTTTTTCAATGAAGAGAAAAACTTTTCCGGTCTTCCTATGCCGCAGAACCCTGAGAAATTTTTATTTAAATCTATGTCGTCTAAAATTGTTTCAATATCTGATTCTAAAATAGGACATTTGAAGCTAGACAAATCTAATTTAACATTTCTCTCAGGATCATTTACAAAAATAATAAAATCTATTTTCTTGGATGCTCTTCTAGGTGTTTCTCTTAGTGGTCCAGCAGGTATTAATTTTTTGTTTCCAAACCCAAAGCCTCCATCAATGACTAAAATCGATAAATCTTTATAAAGCGAGTCATTCTGCAAACCATCGTCCATTATAATTAAGTCTGCGTTGTTTTCTAGAGCTAATATGGCGCCATCTTGTTTATTTTGGCTTACCCACGTTGGTGCTATCTCGGATAAAAGAATAGGTTCATCTCCAACATCTCTAGATGAATGTTCCTTTGAAACAAGCACAGGTCCTTTTAGCTTACCTTTGTAGCCTCTTGTAAGAAAATGTGGATTAAGTCCTTTTGAAATAAGAAATTTTGCTAGAGAAATTGCTATGGGTGTTTTTCCTGCTCCGCCCATAGTGATATTTCCTACACAAATTATAGGAATATTAACTTTTCTTTTTTTAAAAAAAAACTTTCTACATATATATAATAAGAGGTAAATGTGAGAAAGTGGCAATAAAAGGCTCGATAAAAAACTCGGTTTACTCCAAAATTTTGGTTTATTTAGCATATTCTATTCATTATTTTTTTTTGAGAATTTAATAAATTTTTTATCAGCAAGCGTAGATATTTTATTTAATTCTAATTCAACTCTTTTTCTGGTAAACTCTATATCATTTTCTGACGATGATTTAGGTGGGGATATTTCGTCTCCCCAGATAAAAACACCTTTACAGAATGGAAAAGGAATTAAGAATCTATCCCAAGTATTAAGAGTCTTAAATTTGTTTGAACTATAGACTATTGGAAAAATAGGTACATTTGCTAACCTTGAAACATGGGCTATTCCTTCACTAGCTTCCATTCTTGGGCCATGAGGCCCGTCAGGAGAAATACCAACCCAGTCCCCACTTCTAAGGAACCTAACCATGTTCCTTAGGGCTTCAGCCCCTCCTTTTTTTGTTGAACCTCTGACTGATCGTAACCCAAAATATTTAACTGTTTTAGATATTAACTCACCATCATTATGTCTAGAAATTAATAAATGAAGTAATTTTTTTTTGTCCCATACAAATGGAAGCATTAGGAGTCTTCCATGCCAAAAAGCAATTATAAAGGGTTTTTTATTATCAATATATCTAGAAGGATCTTCAAAACCAATTAATTCCCAGCTACTTGAATAATACACTAGTCGGATATAATTAGCCGCTATGAAGCATAAAAAATTTCTAAAAAACTTTAATTTTACAATTCTTTTTATGTAGGGTTTGATCATTTTATTTATCTTTATATTCTTGGCTTTCATTATAAAGTTTGGAATAAACTCCTCCTTTATTAATTAGTTCTAAGTGTTTTCCTTTTTCAACAATCTTGCCATCCTGAATTGTTATAATTTCATCAGCATCAACTATAGTTGATAGTCTATGAGCAACAATAATTGTTGTTTTACCCTCTATCAATTTATCTAATGCTAGTTGAATTTTTTTTTCAGACTCAGTATCTAAAGATGATGTTGCTTCGTCTAAAAGGATAATAGGTGCATTCTTTAAAAAAGCTCTAGCAATTGCTATTCTCTGTTTCTGTCCTCCTGATAATTTTATCCCTGACTCTCCAACAATCGTATCAAATTTTTTTGGAAGTTTTTCAACAAAATCTTTACAGTAAGCTTTTTCTGCTGCGTCAAATACCTCTTCTTCAGAAGCATCAATTTTTCCATAGAGAATATTATCAAAAATAGACATATTGAATAGGTTTGCATTTTGCGACACAAAAGAAATTTTATTTCTAAGTGATTTAAGTGTTACTAGTTTAATGTCCTGATCATCAATTAGAATTTTACCACTTATTGGATCGTTAAATCTTGGTATTAAATTCAATATTGTTGATTTTCCCGCACCAGATTTACCGACTATAGCTAATTTTTTTCCTAACTTAGCTTCAAAATCAATATCCTTAAGCGTTTGAAATTTTTCGTATGAAAATGAAATATTTTGAAAAGTAATATTACCTCTTGTTATTATAAGTTTTTTTGCATTGTTAGTATCCACAATTTTATTTTCTAGATCTAAAATATTAAAAATTCTATGAGCTGCTGCAAGTCCCTCTTGTAAAGAAGTATTTAAATTAGCTATAGATCTTAATGGTTGGTAGGATAGCCCAAGTGCAGTTATAAATGTTACAAATTCACCGGCACTTAATCTATTCGATGTTTCTTCAAAGCCAGCAGCGTAAAGAATAACTAATGCTGTAAATATTCCTGCTAGGATTTCAATTAAAGGAGTTGCTACTGCTCTAGTCTTAATGACTTTAAAAATCGCTTTAAGCCTTAATTCATTAGATAACTTAATTTTATCAACTTCTTTTTTTTCATTTGTATATAATTTTATTTGAATTAAATTTGTAAATGCTTCATTTAATAAGGCGCTAAAATCACTTGTTTTCTCTTGGTTTTGTATGGAAGCCTTTCTCATTCTTTTACCTATCTTTTTTACAGGAAAGAAACTTAATGGAAAGCCAATAGTAGCTATTAACGCGAGTTGCCAGTCTGTTATGAAAAGTAAAATTATCAAAAAAACTAAAGTAAGGAAATCCTTTGAAATTCCAGTTAAAGATTTTGTTAGAGCTTCTCTTAATAAATTAGCATCATTCAGAAATTTTGAAATTAAAGAACCTGTTGCATTCTTTTCAAAAAAATTAAGGTCAGAATTAACAAGTTTGTTGAATAGGTTATTTTGTATTTCAGCAATAATTCTCTGACCAAAAACACCTAGAATAAATGATTGAATATAGGTAGCTGTTGCTTTTACTATTGATATAAATAGAAAAAGTAATGGTATTAATAAAATACTTGCAGAATCTCTGTTAACAAGAACTTGATCAATTAATGGTTCCATAACTCTGGCATAGGCTGCAGTTGTAAAAGCAATAATAATCATAGAGAGTATAGCGATTATCAACTTCCACTTATGTTCTAATATATATCCGTCAAATAATCTTCTTATTAGATGCCAGCTTGTTATTTTATTATTACTATCCAAAATTTTTATTCCAATTTTTTATTATTAAACTCTATATTAAGTTAAAAATAAACTCTTTATATTTTTAATAATTCTCATAGCAATTATTGCAATATAATCTCAAATAGTAATACAATATAATAACTAGATGGTTGGAGGAATAACATTCTTAAAGAAAAGCTATTTTCTACATGCCCACATGATTGTCCAAGCCAATGTGCTGTTGAGGTGGAAAGAATTAACAAGCAATTCATTGGGAGGGTAAGTGGAGCTAAAGATCAAAATTATACGCAAGGGGTGATCTGTGCAAAAGTTGCCAGATACTCAGAAAGAGTGCATCACGAGGAAAGGCTAAAAACTCCTCTTATACAGATGGGAGATAAAGGTGATGATAATTTTGTTCCTATTTCATGGGAGAATGCTCTAGAGGAAATTGCTGAAAGGTTTTTAAAAGATGCTTCATCATATGGATCTGAGTCAATATGGCCATATTATTATGGTGGAACTATGGGGTACTTCCAAAGAGATGGAATTAATAGATTACGTCATATTATGAAGTATTCAGGAATGGACAAGACAATATGTGCATCAATTGTTCAATCTGGTTGGAATGCAGGAGTTGGGGCCTCTATAGGTACTTCCCCTTATGAAATGTCAGAATCAGACTTAATTATTTTATGGGGTACAAATGCAGTTTCTACACAAATAAATGTAATGCATCATATTACAAAAGCTCGAAAAAACAGAGGAGCAAGATTAATTGTTATTGATCCCTATAAAAATCAAAGTGCGCTTGTTGCAGATGAATACTTATGCATAAATCCAGGTACCGATGGGGCCCTAGCACTTACAATAATGAATGTGCTTATAAGAGAAAATAAAATAGATAAAAATTTCTTACTTGAGAACACAGACTATAATGATCATGTAGAAAAAATAATTTCTAAAAAAAATTTAAAATGGGGTGAAAGAATTACAGGTATTCCTGCAAAAGAAATTGAAAAACTTGCCATAGAATACGGAGAAACTGATAGAGCCTTTATAAGGCTTGGATATGGCTTTTCAAGGCAAAGAAACGGAGCTGCCGCAGTACATAGCGTGTCTTGCCTTCCTTCAATTACTGGTAAATGGTTTAACCGTGGAGGAGGAGCATTATTAAGTAACTATGATATATATCATTTGGATAGAACGTTGATTGAGGGATTAAAAGAGCGAGATAAAAAAATTAGAAATCTTGATATGTCTCAAATTGGAAGAATTCTTAATAATTATGATTTAGAATTAAAAAATGGTCCTCCAGTAAAATCGATGTTAATTCAAAATACAAATCCATTGGTTGTAGCGCCTGAACATAATCTAGTTAAATCAGGTTTTTTAAGAAAAGATTTGTTTGTTTGTGTTCATGATCAGTTTTTAACTGAGACAGCAAAATTAGCCAATATTATTCTTCCGGCGACTACTTTTTTTGAACATGATGATATGTATACTGGTGGAGGTCATTCATACTTACAGTTTGGAGGGAGAGTCATAGATCCTATAGCTGATTCAAAAAGCAATCATGACGTAATATGCGATCTTGGAAACTTATTATTTCCTGGTCATCCTGGTTTTCAAATGTCACTTGACGAATTAATTGATAAAACTCTAATTATGTCTGGATATCCTTGTTTAAATGAATTTAAAAATAGAAAATGGGTAAATTGTCAACCTCAAAATAGAGTTTCTGACTTTAAATATGGTTTTTTTACTGAAGACAAAAAGTTTCATTTTATGCCTGACTGGAAAAATATTGGTCCAACAGGTTATTTAATGAATAACTTTCCGGATCACTTAAATAATTTGGATAATACTAGTAAAGAGTTACCATTCAGATTGGTAACCGCTCCTGCAAGAAGTTTTTTAAACTCAACATTTACGGAGACAAAATCTTCAATAAGTAAGGAAGGTAAGCCTAAAGTTTTGATTCATCCTATTGCTGCAAAAAAATATAATATCGTTGATGATCAGGTAATAAAGATTGGAAATAAAAATGGAGAAGTAATTATTCATTCAAAAATTTTCGATGGTCTAAGAGTTAATGTATTGGTAGTCGAGAGTTTGTGGCCTAATAAGCACTTTATTGGCGGGAAGGGTATCAACGTATTAACTAGTGCAGATCCCGTTCCGCCAAATGG
>PTLN01000002.1 GCA_002938125.1 Alphaproteobacteria bacterium MarineAlpha2_Bin1 | reverse complement strand
CGAAGCCAAAGGTATCAAGAAAATCACGTAATTTTGAATTGTTATGTTCTCCAAAACTTTTATGCGTTCCAAATGGATCTGGTATATTGGTAAGTGATTTACCCAAATATTCCTTCATTACCTCTCTGTTAGGTATATTATCAGGTAACTTACGAAGCCCGTCTAGATCATCTGAGAAAGTGATAAGTTTTGTTGGAATATTTGATAGTTTTTTGAATGCATTTCTCACCATTGTTGTTCTAGCAACCTCACCAAAAGTACCTATATGAGGTAGCCCTGAGGGACCATACCCAGTTTCAAACAGAACATACCCTTTTGGTGGAGGCGTATTTTTATATCTCTTTAGAATCCTTAAGGCTTCCTGAAATGGCCAAGAGTTTGACTTTATATCTTCAATATTTTTAGACATCTATGTACACTTAATTTTGATTGATAAAAAAATATACAAATTAATTTTCTATGTTTAAAGTATTTATTATATTTGAAACGATTTTATGACCTACATTATTCTTAAGAGATAAAATTGACTCAGGATGAAATTGAAGACCAAAAATTGGTAATTTTTTATGCGAAATTCCCATAATTAAACCTTCTTCAGTTCTGGCAGTAACCAAAAAGTCATCTGGTAAATTTTTAACCACAATCGAATGATACGCGCCAACTTCACAAGGTGATTGAATATTTTCAAATATACCTTTAGAGTCATGATGTACAATCCATCTTTTACCATGTCTTGGCTCACTCAAAAGAGATAACTCTCCTCCAAAGGCCTCAGCCATCCCTTGCATTCCAAGGCAAACGCCAAACTGTGGGATTTTAAGATCTGCAAGTTTCAAAATTAGTGAAGGTAATTTGAAATCATGAGGTACGCCTGGTCCAGGCGAGTGAACAACTAAATCTGGTTTTTTTTGAATTATGTTCTCGAGATCAACATCACTTCTAAAGGTAAATACTTTAGCTCCATTCTGACGAATATAATCAGCTAAAGTATGTATAAATGAATCTTCATTGTCTAGCATAACAACACATGCATTTTTTTTAGAAACAGGCGTATTACTAATAATTGATTTTTCTTTTTTAAAATTAATTATTTTAAAAAAAGCATCTGCTTTAATTCTTGTTTCCTCAGCTTCCTCTTCCCCTTTTGAGTCCCAAACCAATGTAGCACCTGCTCTATAAATTGCTTTATTATCTTTCAAATGGACTGTTCTTATAGTGATACCAGTATTAACATTTCCATTAAAAAATAAGGCCCCAACAGCTCCCCCATACCACTCTCGCGGACTTGACTCAAGTTTTTCAATCATCGAAACAGCTGCTTTTTTAGGTGCTCCAGTTAATGTTACTGCCCACATATGACTTAGAAACGCATCAAGACCTGAAAAATTTTCACGTAATTGACCTTCAACATGGTCCACAGTATGAAATAAACCTGCATATCTCTCAATCATCCTTCGATCGATAAGGTTAATAGTTCCTGGTTTACATATCCTTGACTTGTCATTTCGATCTACATCCGTACACATGGTTAACTCCACTTCATCCTTTTCAGAATTAAGCAGTTTACGAATATTCTGCTCATCTTCCATTGGATTTAAACCTCTTTTTACAGTTCCAGATATTGGGCATGATTCAACTCTGGTACCCTCAACTCTTACAAACATTTCTGGAGAAGTCCCTATAATCTGTTCGTCTCCAAATTGTAGAAAAAACTCATACGGACTTGGGTTAACTCTTTTCATTTGGTTGAAAAGGACGGATGGTTCCATATAATAATCTGACTTAAATGATCTTGACAAAACTACTTCAAAAATATCCCCTTTACGCATGGCATCTCTGGCAAGATTGACCATATGACTAAATTTATCATCAGATAGATCTACACTAATATTACTATCAGAAGTTTTTTTTGAATAAATCTTATTTTTAAGTTTATCTATTTTTTCCTTTCGCAAAGAAATATTTTTGTTAGTTTGTAAATTATTTTGATCAGTAAAATAGTATCTGTACTTCAACATTAATTCTTTTTTTCTATCATAAATAAAAATCTCATCCGGTAAAAAAAGTTTTAAGATATTTGTTTTTTCCAACCTATCTATATCTTTATTTGGTTTTTCAAATTGATAAATTAGATCAAATCCAAAAGCACCATAAAGACCTAAATGCTGATCACCTATACCAAGAAAATCATGCATTATTGATCTCAAGGGTGTAAAGATGCTAGGCTGAAGGCTTCTTTCCTCCTCAGTAAAGATTTTTTTTGAATACAAAATTTCAAGTATAATTTTGCTTTTATCTATTTCAATGATATTAATTTCTTCATTATGTAAAAAAATTGGTTTAATTAAATTTAAAAGATCTTCTCCTCTTTCATTTAATGTTTCTATAATTAATTTTCTCCTGGTACCTGTAAACATCAATGGTGGATCTATTATACCAAAGTCCCATTGACTGTATCTGTCTGGAAACTCTACCCCTGATGATAAGTATACTCCAAGGTTTTCATCCAAACCTTCAATAATAGACGTAATTTGACTTTCGTCACTTAGACTGGAAACTTCTCTATATATATTTATACCTGATTTAGTCTCGAATATTTTTTCCATAAACACCTAGAAATGTTAAATTTTAAATAACTCTGATTAATATTTTATTTCAACAACCCAATTTTTACCTCAACAAGGCTATTTTACTTATTACTAATCTAATTTAGAATAAATACAAAACAATAATTTAATTTATATAATTTTTTTTAAGGGTTTAAATATGAATGATACTTTTTTACAAAGAATATCAATAAACATTTCAGATATTGACCAATCAGAGTCTTTTTATACGAATGTTCTAGGATTTTCTAAAGTCTACCATAAAACCATACCTCTAAAGAGAATATCAGGGTATCCAATAAATAAAAAAAATAAAAATGGCAGTATCGAGCTAATTATATTATCTCAAGGCATGTCTAATCCGATGCTTGGGTTAATGAAAACAACTCCACTTAATGAAAAAAAATCTGCTGCGTTGGTGTTCTATACAAACAAAATTCAACAAATATATAAAAATTTTACCCTATTTGGAGGAAGTATAACAATGGGTATTCGTAAGGGTGAAAGCTTTGATATAAAAGAAAATAAAATGAGACCTTCCCTTGTTATTATGGGGACTGATCCCAATAATCATTTCGTAGAAGTTGTACAATTTGCAGGAAATTAAATTAGTTTAAAATTTTTATAATAAAGGTCTTAATGAATTATACCTGATTTTTCCTTGACCAAAATAAATAAAAAGCTTATTTATTGTATGTGGTGATTTGAGCCGACCGGCTTGCGGCCACAAAAAATACTCAGCTTAAAAGGTCGGATGCTCATTAAATAAGAGCTCTATCCTTGGGCTTAAAATTTTTTAATGGAGCAAAATATGAAAATTAATCCCAATTCAAAATGGCATCAACAAACTAACATTATTCATTCAGGTATATCTAGATCACAGAATAATGAGACAAGTGAACCTATATATTTAACTTCTGGATATATTTACAAAACCGCAGAAGAAGCTGAGAGTAAATTTCTAGGAGAGAGAGAGGGGTTTATTTATTCTAGATACGGAAACCCAACTGTACATTCTTTTGAAACCAGATTATCTGATATTGAAGGCTGCGAAAAATCAATTGCAACTTCCTCAGGAATGTCAGCAGTCTCCTCAACACTTTTATCTCTTTTAAAATCAGGTGATCATATTATTTCATCTAGAGCGTTATTTGGATCTTGTAGGTACGTAATTGAAGATATTCTCCCTAAATTTGGTATAGAGGTAACATTTATAGATGGAATTGATTTAGACCAATGGGAGACTGCTATGAAATCAAATACTGTCTGTGGTTTTCTTGAATCACCATCAAATCCAATGCTTGAAATCTGTGATATAAATAAAATCTCACAAATTTTACATTCTAATAAAGCAAAACTAATTGTTGATAATGCTTTTTGTACTTCAATAATTCAAAAACCAATCCAACTTGGCGCTGATATAGTAGTATACTCTGCAACAAAACATATTGATGGACAAGGGAGGTGTTTAGGTGGTGCGGTTATAGGCAATGAAGAATTCATCGAAAATACTTTAAGACCTTTTATTCGCCATACCGGCCCAGCTCTAAGCCCTTTTAATGCATGGGTTCTTAATAAAGGTCTAGAAACTCTTGAAATAAGAATGGAGCAACACTGCAAAAATGCCTTAAAGGTGGCTGAAGAATTATCAAAAAATAAGAAAATTAATAAAATAATTTTTCCTGGCTTACCTTCTCATCCACAATATGATTTAATAAAAAATCAAATGAATAATTCAGGTTCAATAATTACTTTTCAAGTTAATGGGAAAAAGGAAGATACTTTTAATTTTTTAAATAATTTAGATCTTATTAAAATCTCTAATAACCTGGGAGATAGCAAAAGTCTTATAACGCACCCCTTTACAACAACACACCAAAGACTTAGCCTTGTAGAAAAAGAAAAATTAGGTATTACTGATACTGTTGTAAGACTTTCTGTTGGCCTAGAGAATAAAAATGATATTTTATATGATTTACAAAAGTCACTTGAAAGTATTTAGTTTATAATATTAATTAATAGTATAAATAACATAGAAAGGTTTACTATAATTGTACGATACAATTACCAGAAATATCCAGGTTTGCGTTGAACCTCTGTTTTTAGAAGAAGAATCTGTACCAGAAAATAATCATTACGTTTGGGCTTATAAAATAACAATTTATAATCTTGGTAAGGAAAGAGTTCAGTTAATGAATAGATATTGGAGAATTACAGATTCTAAAGGCATTGTAAAGGAAGTCAAAGGATCTGGAGTTGTTGGTGAGCAGCCTGTAATCAGTCCAGGTGGAAGCTACCAGTATATGAGTGGAGCTCCATTGCCCACCCCTTCAGGCCTTATGGAAGGAAACTACGAGATGGTAAATGATTTAGGAGAATCATTTGATGTTGAAATCCCCTTATTCTCACTTGACAGCCCTCATGAAAAAATTAAGCCAAATTAATTTTAAGCAAATCTGCCCAGAAATAATATTTAAAATTGTTTGAAATTCGTCCAATATTTTATTTTTTAGGCATTCTTCTGATTAGCCTAGGAATAATTATGCTTATTCCATTTTTAGTTAACTTAACAAACAATGATATCCATTGGGACAATTTTTTTAATTCATCTTTAATATCAATTTTTCTTGGAACTAGCTTAGTTATTGTAACAAGGGGTACAAAAAAAAATTTAAATGTTAAACAAATTTTTGTTTTAACAAGCGCTAGTTGGCTCACTACAGCTATAATTGCGGCACTTCCATTCTATCTAGGTGAAATAAATATCAGTTATGCAGGTGCATTTTTCGAATCAATGTCTGGAATTACCACAACTGGATCAACAGTCATTACTGGACTCGATAAGTGCTCACCTGGAATTTTAATTTGGAGGGCAATGCTGCAGTGGTTTGGAGGAGTTGGTTTTGTAGTACTAGCTATAGCTGTCCTTCCAGGCTTAAGAGTCAGTGGAAATCAACTTTTTCAGACAGAGTTTTCTGATAGCTCTTCGAGAGCAAGATTACGTCTAACGTCTCTAGCTACTTGGATAGGGACAATTTATATATTATTCACAGTGATATGTGCCGGATGCTACTGGTTGGCGGGTATGAAAGGTTTTGATGCAATAGTTCATTCAATGACAACCATTGCTACAGGAGGTTTCTCTACATCAGACTCTTCTGTAGGGATTTTTGCTAACCCGTATATAGAGCTAATAGCTATAATTTTTATGATTATTGGAAGTTTGCCATTTTTTATTTACGTTATGGCTGCACGTGGACAAGTAATAAGACTATTTACTGATACACAAGTTCATTGGTTTTTTTATGTACTTATAGCCGCAATAGCTGCAATTACCTTTTGGCAAATTGAATATAATAATATTAATTTTTTAACAGCTTTAAGAGAAGCATCGTTTAACGTTACTTCAATAATTACCGGTACGGGTTATTCTACAGTCGACTATTGGCAATGGGGAGGTTTTCCTGGTATATTGTTCTTATTTCTTATGTTTATAGGAGGTTGTGCAGGCTCTACTTCCTGCAGCATAAAGTTATTTAGGTACCAGATACTATATGCAACTTTGCGAGCGCAGCTTGCTAACTTAATCAGACCTCATCATGTGTATATTCCTAAATATAATGGAGAACCAATTTCTAATAACATTTCTGACACCGTCTTTGCTTTTTTCTTCCTATTTTTATTAACCTATGCTTTATTAGCTTTTCTTCTATCTTTACTTGGGGTTGACTTCATAACGAGTATATCTAGTGCTGCAACAGCGATAACAAATGTAGGACCGGGTCTTGGAAATGTTGTTGGACCTGCAGGTAATTTTTCCTCACTACCAGATTCAGCTAAATGGCTACTTTCCTTTGGTATGCTTTTTGGTAGATTAGAAATTTTTGTAATTTTGGTTTTATTTACTAAATCTTTCTGGAAAAGTTAATGAAAATATAACAAAGATATGAAATAATAAATTATGGATTCACCTAATTCAAAAGATATTCTTGAAAAGTTAGTAAGTTTTGATTCTACTAGTAGTAAATCTAATTTAGATTTAATTTTATTTATTCAAAACTATCTTGAACAGTTTAAAATAAAAAGTGAAATCATTTTAAATAAAGAAAAAAATAAAGCTAATCTGCATGCAATTATCGGTCCACGTGAAAAGTCAGGCGTTGTATTATCGGGGCATACTGATGTTGTTCCTGTAGATGGGCAACAATGGGATACTAATCCATTTAAATTAACAAAAAAAGTAAATAAACTCTTTGGAAGAGGGACTGCCGATATGAAGAGTTTTATAGCTGTGGCTTTAGCTATGGTCCCCATGATGGTACAAAGAAGTTTAAAAAAACCTTTTCATCTAGCTTTTTCATACGATGAAGAAGTTGGATGTCTAGGAGCACCATCATTAGTTGACTATATTGATAGCATTTCAATTAAACCATTAGTAGTGATTGTTGGCGAGCCTACAAATATGGAAATTGTAAATAGCCATAAAGGTGTTATGGGCTTTCTTACCTCCCTTACAGGTCTAGAAGGCCACTCAAGCGCGCCAGAAAAAGGTTTAAACTCAATAATGTATGCCTCAAAACTTATAAATTTTATAAATTCAATTTACGAGGAGGAAAAATTAATTAAAAATCCAACTTTTGACCCTCCCTATACAACAGTTCATATAGGAACAATCCAAGGAGGTTCAGCGCTAAATATAATTCCTAAAAAATGCTCATTTGTTTGGGAGTATAGATACTTACCTGAACAAGACTCTAATAAAATAATTGAAAAATTTAATTCTTATGCAATTAAAACTGTGCTTCCAGAAATGAAATCAATTTATAAAGGGGCAGAAATTTTTACTAGACAAATTGCGCATGTACCTCCATTAAAATCATCAAGTAATCTCAAGATTGAGAATCTAATAATGAAATTAGCAAAATCAAATACAGTTAAAACGGTATCTTATGGAACAGAAGGTGGAATTTTTCAAAAGAAAAATATACCTACAATTGTTTGCGGACCAGGAAGTATAGAGCAGGCTCATAAAGCGAATGAATTTATTGAAGTGACTGAAATCGAGAAATGTGAAAAATTTCTATTTCAATTAATAGATTTTCTTGAACGAGAATAATTTAAAGAAGATATTTTTTAAAATGTTTATTTATTTGACTCAGTAATTCTTCGTCTAAAAGCATAATTATTTTTTCGCAAATCTCAAAATATACCATTAAATCTTCATTAATACTTAAATTTTCTGTATCTGATTTCCTATAGAAGACATCTGAAATAACTCTAGATACTATAAAACCTCGTTCATTAATAATTTGAACTTCGACCTGTAAAACTGCAGTATACAATACATAGGATTTATTATTAAATATATTTATTATTTCTGATTTTTTTAAATTTCTTTTTATATTTTTTTTTAATGAAGCTTCTTTAATTAAAACTCTTAGTCTTTGATTGGTATTTACTGTATTAAATTTATACAGAATATATCTATTAGCTATCTCTGTAAGGGTTTCTTCATAAAGATGATCAACATTAGGTCTTTTAAATGTAGGCTTATAAGTACTAATAATTTCAATATCACTTACATTTAAAGATATCTTATCTAAATGATCAAAATTAAGTTTTAAATTAGAGAAGGGTGCAGGGGACTGGCAAGATACTAATAGGGATGAAATTAAAAATATAAAAATATAACTAGGCCTTGCCATCTAGGTTTATTTATTTAAGCACCAAAGCAAAATAGATTTTTGAATATGCAATCTATTTTCTGCTTCTTGCCAAACAACCGAGTCTTTTCCATCTATAACACTTCTAGCTACTTCTTTATCTCTATATGCAGGAAGGCAATGCATAAATATAGCCTTATTGGTCATCTTCATAAGATTTTCGGTAACTTTGTATGGAACAAGTGATTCAATTTTTTTTTGATTTTTGAGATCTAAACTTGTACTATTAGAATTATCTCCCATCGACATCCAAACATCTGTTATTACGCAGTCAGCACCTAACGCAGCTTCATCCGGATCCTCAACAACTAATACATTGCCCCCATTAGCATTTGATTTATCAATTGATTCATGATCTATATTAATATCTTTTGGAGCTGAAATAATAAAGTTAAAATTAAACTTCGAAGAAGCATGCACCCAAGATTGAGTCACATTATTATAATCTCCATACCAAACAAAATTTTTATTTTTAACTTCCCCTTTTAATTCAATAAAGGTCATTAGATCCGCTAATACTTGACACGGATGGCTTCTGTTTGTTAATCCATTTATGACAGGAACAGATGCAAACTCTGCCATTTCAATTAAACTTTCATGTTTTAAACACCTAAGCATGATAACATCAACAAACTTTGATAAAATTCTTGATGTATCAGCAACACTCTCACCTCTTCCCAACTGCATTTCACTTGAATTTAAAATTAGCGAACCTCCTCCTAGTTGTTGAATTGCTACATCAAAAGAGATCCTTGTTCGAGTAGAAGGAATTTCAAAAAGCAAAGCTAAAATATGACTACTAAGAGGGTTGTCTTTATCTAGTTGACCTCTAGAAAAACCTGCACGATTTTTTTTTCTAACTATTGCATCATCAATTAATTTTTTTAATTCAATAGAACTGATGAGATCAATATCTATAAAATTAGGCATAATTTATATATTCCAATTTTTTATAACTTCATCAATTATATTACAAGCTTTTATTATATCCTTCTCCTCTACGACTAAGGGAGGTAATAACCTTATAACATTGTCTCCAGCTGGAACTGTTAACAAACCATTGTTTCTTAATAAATCTACTAAACCTTCCGTTGAGTCATTAAACTTTAGACCGATCATTAATCCTCTACCTCTGATTTCTTCAAGTTTGCCCTTATGCCTAAATTTAATTTTATTTAAATAGTACTTTAATTTTTCTCCCAAATTAACCACTTTTTCTAAAAATTTATCCCCCAAAATAGTGTCGATTACTGCATTTCCTGCTGCCATCGCAAGCGGATTCCCTCCAAAAGTTGAACCGTGTGTTCCAGGCATCATACCTGCAGCAACTTTTGCGGTTGATAAACAAGCTCCAACAGGAAAACCTCCACCCAAACCCTTAGCTGTGGCAACTATATCAGGAGATAAATCCCATCTTTGATGAGCAAATAAATTTCCTGTCCTGCCAATTCCAGTCTGCACTTCATCAAAACACAATAAAATATTATTTTTTTCAGATAGCTCTTTAACTTGATAGATAAAATCATCAGGAAAAACTCTTATACCACCTTCCCCCTGTATAGGCTCCAATAGTATTGCAGCAGTGTTATCACTAATTGAATTTTTAAGCTCATTAATATCAAAGAATGAGACTTGATCGAAACCATCCAAGTGCGGCCCAAACCCGTCTAAATGCTTCTTTTGTTTGCCTGCAGACAACGTAGCTAGAGTTCTTCCATGGAAAGCTCCCTCAAACGTTATAATTCTGTACTTTTCTGGTTTTTTTAAGTGATTAAAATATTTTCTTACAATTTTAATTAAGCATTCAACAGACTCTGCACCAGAGTTAGTGAAAAATACTGTTTCAGCGAAAGAATTCTTAACAATCTTATCAGCTAAATCTTTTTGCCCATCAATAGTATAAAGGTTTGAAAGGTGCCATACTTTATCAACAGCATTTCTAAGAGCTTTAATTAATACGGGGTGATTATGTCCCAAAGAAGTCACTGCAATTCCGGATGAAAAGTCTATATAGCTCTTTCCATTACTATCATATAGATAAGCACCCTCGCCCTTCTCAAACGTTAAATCTGAGGGCGCATAAGTTGGCATAATAGAGCTTATCAAAAGATTTCCTTTCAAATAAAAAATTAGCTTTTTAATTTATAACCTTTATGAATTATAAAATAACCAACAATGAACATAATAACATTTAATCCTAAAAGATACACTAAACCAATAATTAAATTACTATCTGAGTAACCTATGAATCCTGACCTAAATCCATCTATCATATAAAAAAATGGGTTAAAAAGCGTAAACTTTTGGAATATTTCTGGAAGCCTATCAACTGAGTAAAAGGTGCCAGAAAGAAAGGATAGAGGTGTTATAATAAAATTTGTTATTGTAGCTATTTCATCAAATTTATATGCCCATATTCCAACTATTACACCAATTAATGATAAAAGTATTGATCCTAAAAAAGAGAAAGAAATAATAAAGAAAAAATTGTGAAAACTCACTTCAACAAAAAAATATAAAACTAGTGCAACAAAAGCGCCTACCACAATACCTCTTGTGGCGCCGCCAAGAGTCAGACCAATTAGAAGCTCAATAGAAGTAAGTGGTGGCATTAATATATCAACAATATTACCCTGAAGTTTGGATATCATTAAACTAGAGGTAGCATTCGAGAATGCGTTCTGAATTATAGCCATCATAATTAAACCGGGTACAATAAACTGGTTGAAAGGGATTCCAGCAACATCAACATTCCCCCTACCAATTGCGATTGAAAAGACTATAAGGAATAATATTGCGGTCATAGCTGGGGCAACCAAGGTTTGCATTGGCATACCCATAAAACGTAAAAATTCTTTTTTATAGAGAGTAAATACACCATACCAGTTAAATAAACCATAGTGTTTGTTTGGTGCTGGACCATTTTCATATAGACTCATTAATTTTTCCTTATTATTAAAATATTAAGTTTTTTCACTTTTCTTTATATTTATATTGACTGGAGGCGATTCACCTTTTTTGTCTTCTCCGAAATAAATAGTATTATGAGGGTATGGAATTTCGATACTATTTTTATCAAAGGCATACTTAATTCTTCTATTAAATTCCCGGTTTATAGACCATTGCAAGCCAGGCTTAGTTTTAATTCTGATTTTTATAATTACAGCCGAATCATCAAATCTCTCTAAACCCATAACCTCTAATTCATCAATAATATTCAATTTAAAAGTTTCATCATTTCTTAAGCTATCAAATACATTCTTTATTATATTAATTACTTCATCAGTATCTTCCCTGTAAGAGACACCAATCTCAGATACAACGTAAGAATAATCTCGAGTCATATTAACAATTGTATCAACTGATGAAAAAGGTATTGTATGGATTCTTCCTTTTAAATCTCTTAGTTTTATAGTTCTAATTGTCATTCCTTCCACTACACCAGAATGATTTGCGACCTCAATAACATCACCTATTGCTAGTGTATTCTCAAAGACAATGAATGCACCTGTAATAATATCCTTTACTAAAGTTTGCGCCCCAAAACCTATAGCAAGACCAATTATTCCTGCTCCAGCTAGAAGGGGTGCTATATTTACACCAATTTCTGAAAGTATAATAATTGTAGACGTAATAATTATTAGAATTAAAATTGCATTTCTTGCAAGAGGCAATAAAGTTCTTATTCTGTTACCAGATCTATCTAAATTTGCTTTAATTAAAACTTTATCGATAGCTGAACTTGTTATAGACCATAAAATTAATGAGAGAATAATTACAAATACAATTGTAAACACCCTTGAAGCTAGCTGGAAACCAAAATCAGATTTAAAATAATCAATAATATCAACATTAAATACTTTTAGTATCAGCAATACCGACAATAGAAAAACAGAAAAAGTAATAATTTTACGAGCAAAGATTATATAACGGCTATTAGTTGAGAAATTACCTGTCCCAGCATCTATATCACCCTTACTTAATAAAATTTTATTGAGTCCTAGTCCAAATAAACGAATGATAAAGAAAGCAAATATGATGATTACTAACGATTTAATAATACTAATAACTAGTTTTTCTATATCTAGATTTGATAAGTTTACATTTAATTTTCTTATTAAACTAATCTTATTCTCTACCTTTTCTTCGTTAATTTTTTCAATTAATATTAAAGACTCAATCAAACTAATTAGTTCTTTGACTTTCTCAGGGTTATTTAAACTATCTACTAATAATTTTAAGTTTTCTTTGTCATTATCATTTAATTGACTAATTATATTATTTGTTGAATTTGAGTCGTGAGTATCTTCAGCATAGACAGGGGCAAACCAAAAAAAACAAGCTAATAATCCAAAAAATGATAAAAAAACTATAAATTTTAATTTTAAATGCATTCTTTAACTTTCAGTTAACCGAAAGGTAAGAGTTTATTAATAGATAATATAACATAAATACCTTGACTTTCTTATTTAGGACATCTGTGAGCATGATCATAACTTATTTTTATATATAAAGAAATATTTGAAAATGAAAAACATTATAAAAGAAAATGACTCAAAGGATATTGAAAATATACTAGCTATATGTATTAATCACTTAAACAATAATCAAGCTGCAAGGTCTATTAAATTTCTTGAAAATCAAATTACAACAAGCCCCCACCCTAAACTTTCTTTTACTCTTGGCAATATATACCTAGCTCAAGGAAACCCTCAAAAATCAATAAAATACTTATTAGAAGCCTCAAAACAGGCTCCAAATGTTGCAGAAATATATAATAATTTAAGTAATGCTTATCTATCAGATAATAATTATGAAAGATCAGAAGTATCAGCCATAAAATGCTTAGAGATCAATGATAATTTCGCTGAAGGTTGGGTTACTCTTGCCAATGTAAGACTAAAATTGAAAAAAGTAAATGAGTCAATCAATGCTTTGACTAGAGCATTAAGAATAAACCCTGTGATGTATGAAGCATTAATTAACCTCGCTAATATATATTTTGATAAAAACGAAATAAATAAATCTCTCGAATTATACAAAAGAGCAATCATCATTAATAATAAATCTGATGATGCATATAATGGTCTTGGTTTGATTAACAGTGCAATGGGTAAAATTGAGGATGCAATAGAAAATTTTCGTTATGCTCTTAAAATAAACCCAAAAAATATAAACGCCTTAGGAAATCTAGCAACTACTTATGCAAAAAATGACAAAATTGAAGATGCAATACTTTTGTATAGAGATGCACTATCATTACAACCAGAAAATATAAACCTCTTATCTAACTTTGCTTTCACTTTACAAGATGCTGGAAGGTTTGAAGAAGCTAATAAAAACTTTAAAAAGGCTTTTTTATTAAATAAAAATGAAAGTCATTTATTTCCTTACCTGATTAATTCTGAAATGGAAATTTGTAATTGGAAGAATTATAGTTTTAATATGGAAAAGTTACTTGAACTTACCAACAAAAAGGGGGGAGAGCCAATTCCACCATTTTCATTGGCAAATAGCTTAGCTAATCCTAAAACTAGACTTGAGGTAGCAGTAAATTTTACGAAAAAAATCGAAAATAATATTTTACCTTTCAAAAAAAAGTTTAACCACAGAAATAAAACAACTAAACCTAAAACAAAACTTAATATTGGATATATTTCTCCTGATTTTAGAGACCATAGCCTAGGACAAAGTTTTCTAGCTGTAATTAAAACTCATAATAAGGAAAAATTTAATTTTCATGGTTTTGCAACCAAGGTTTCAAACGACTTAATCACGGACGAAATAATTGAACACTTTAATTCTTTTCAAAACATTTCCACGTTAAATACTGTAGAAGCCGCAAAAGCAATATATAATCAAAAAATTGATATACTAATCGATTTAGCAGGTCATACAAAAAATACCCCTCTTGAAATTCTATCTTTAAAACCAGCCCCAATTCAAGCTCACTACCTTGGTTATGGTAGTACGATTGGATCAAAAAATATAGATTGGCTTATTACTGATAAGATACACACTCCAGTTGAACTATATGATTTCTGCAGCGAGTCATTAGTACTCCTTCCTAATAGTTTTATGTCTGCAGAGTACTTGGAAATAAAAAATAATAAAATATCTCGAGACATTGAAAAATTATCCGAAAAAAGTATTGTTTATGCCAACTTTAACTCACCTAATAAGTTAGATCCGAAAAGTTTCGAAACTTGGATGAAAGTTCTCAAAAATGTTCCCAACAGCGTTTTATGGCTGAAAATGACTTCAAAACAGGCCCAAAGAAACCTAGTGCAAGAAGCGGAGATGTTAGGAGTCAAAGCTGATAGGTTAATTTTTGCTGATAGAAAAAATAAAAAGGAACATTTAGCTAGGCTTAAACTTGCTGATATCTGCTTAGATAATTTTCTGCATAACGGAGGCGTTACAACTATTGACGCCCTAAATGCTGGTATACCAGTAATAACATTAAAAGGAAAAAATCATACTCAAAGAACCGGAGCTTCAATCCTTTCAGCCGCAGGTCTACATTCATGTATTAAAAACGATAAAATTGAATATACAAATTTTTGTATAGAGCTGGGTTTAAAAAAATTGAGGCTTAAAAAACTGAAGGCGAGAGTAAAAGAAAAAGTCAAGCATTCAGCCTTATTTGATAATCACCTTCTTTCTAAAAACTTAGAATTCGGTTTTGAAGAAATGTATAAGTGTTGGTTAAATGAAAATAAACCAAAATTTATAAAAATATAAACTATAAGTTACGAGACTTTAAAACCATCATTTTATGAGTTTGCATTTCATGAATAGTATAGGGTATACCTCCCACGCCATGACCTGATTGTCTGCATCCTGCAAATGGCATCCAATCAACTCTAAAAGCGGTATGATCATTTATCATTACTGCGGAAGCATCAAACTCAGAATATGCTTTCATTGCTAAATCGATATTGCTTGTAAAAATTGAAGCTTGAAATGCAAATGGGAGATCATTAGCCTTAGAAATAGCATTATCTATATTATCGTAAGAATTTATACATACAACAGGACCAAATATCTCTTTATTTAAAACATTTACATTATCTGGTGCATTTAAAATAACAGTAGGTTGATAGCACGAGTCAGATATGTATTCACCTCCAGTTAAGATCTTTGCGCCAGCTTCTTCTGCTTCTTTAACCCATTCATGAACTCGCCTTACTTCATCATTTCTAATTAATGGTCCTACTTGAGTTTCAGGCTTAGTTGGATCTCCAACAATTAATTTAGATGCTTTTTCAGAGAGATTTGTAGCAAATTCATTTACTTTAGTTTTATCTACGAATACTCTTTGTACAGAAACACACACTTGACCTGCATGGTAAAACCCCCCTTTTAAAATTCCTTCTAGAACAGAATTCATGTCTGCATCATTTGTAATAATAGCTGGGGCAGCTCCACCATGTTCAAGAGCGCATCTAGTTCCAGGAGCCAATAGAGATCTCAATTTCCAACCAACACCTGGACTGCCTATGAAGGAAAAAAAGCTAACCCTTCGATCGGTTACTAATGCCTGGGCAGCATCTAAATTCTCTGTTACGACTGCTTGACACCAACCCTCAGGGAGACCTGCTTTAAGGAGAAGCTCAACAAATCTCATACATGACAGAGGGGTATCTTCTGCTGGCTTTACAATTACTGGGCAACCTGCCGCTAAAGCTGGACCAACTTGATGAGCTATTAAATTAAGTGGATGGTTAAATGCGCTTACAGCAACAACAACACCAATTGGTTCAGGCTGGGTCATAGCTATACGATTTGCTGAAGCTAAGTTTATATTCATAGGTATAACTTCACCTGACTCAGTCTTCAATACATCCACACACACTTCTATACTCGAAATTGCTCTTTCTACTTCGATTATTGAGTCTGCTAAAGGCTTTCCTCCTTCTCTGGCAGCCTCCAGAGCTAAACCATTAATGTCGGCCCTCATTAATTCGGCTGTTTTTGATAAAATTTGAATGCGTTTATATTTAGGAATCCATGATTTTTTATCCCTAAATAATTTATATGCATTATCAAGAGCTTTTTCTACTGTTTGTAAATCAGCACCAGCAACTGAAGCAATATAAGAACCATCAAATGGTGCATATACCTCTCTATTTGGAGCGTTAGATATTGCTCCAGGAACCATTAATTCGTAAACATGACCATTATCTGACATAATAACCTCCTAATTATTTAAATTGATATCACATTATATTTCTTTTTTAGAGATAAAAATGTTCCTTTTTTTAAAATTAAATTTATTCTATTTATTAGTCTTTGTACTTTTAAGCTTTATTCTTTGCACCTTTAAGCTTTATAAAGACAAAATAAACATAAATAATAGGCCTGAGTGTCCTATGCGCCCGTAGCTCAATTGGATAGAGCGCCTGACTACGGATCAGGAGGTTGGGGGTTCGAATCCTCCTGGGCGCGCCACAAATTTGTTAAAATTAACCATAATTTGGCAAAAAAATGTTTTTTTTTGTCATAAATTGCTTAAATTATCAAAATATAATGAAAAACACTTAATATCCTGCTTGTCCGACGCATATTGACATGTTTATGATGTGTTACGCGGCTAAGCTGTCTTGACAAAGAAATCAGTGATGAATTTTTTGTGTTTTTTTGATGGTCTGCCATTGAATTTTTATGCAGCCTTGTTTAGGTTGTGCCCTTTTCATACTATAGGAGGGGTATTGATTGGAATGTTGATAAGAAAATTATTTTTAATTTTAATATTACCTTCTCTTATTTTGAGTGGGTGTTCTTTTATTTCTGATAGAGTTTTTCCAGGCGGAGAAACATCAGAACTACCGCCTCCTGCCTCAGCCACTGAAGTCGCTGAATTAAGTGATGAGTCAACTTCTGCAAAAGAGGAGTCTGAGTTATCTAAAAATCCACCGCCGCAACTTGGAAATTCTTCCTTTAAGCCAGCCCCTATTACTCCTGGCATTGAGACTGGAACGTTTGTTGGCCAAAAAGTTTCTCAATTGAGAAACGAGTTAAGTCAACTTCAAAATAATATTTTTAAACAAAATGAGCGTCTTCAAAAGATCAGAAATCAAGTTATTCAAACCTCCCAAAGATACCATGGAACAGTGGCAGCAATTCAAACAAGACTCCAGGTTGGCACAACACCAGGTAATCCTGTCCTTATTGATCAATGGAACCAAGCACAAGTTGAACTTGATAGAATGGGAGAGGGAATAAATTTATTTAACACCTTAGCAAATAGTGTTGCTAGTGACTCTGCATTTGCAGCATTCCTGCTTGAAAGCACTCAAGCAACCTTTGGATTATCAGGCGCTATTGATGAAGATCATAGACAATTAGTAATACTTGAAGATGAAACAAATAGAACAGTAGTACTCATTGATAGACTTCTTAACGAATTGAGCGAGGATGTCAGTAGACAAACTGCATATGTTGGTAGTGAAAGATCAAACCTCACAACTTTGTCAGCTTCAATTAAAAATGGCGAAATTCTGGGGCCAAGTTTAAGAAGTAGAATTTTTACTTCTCTTAGAAATGATGGTAATGTAGATAATAATACTACTAGACCCCTCAGTAACTCTTCAATCCAAAGCAAACAACCTTTAGTTGTTATTCGCTTTGATAGACCAGATGTTCCATTTGAAAGAGCTCTATTCGCTGCTATGAGTAGAACTCTTGAACAAAGGCCAAATGCCCAATTTGATTTAGTTGCAATCTCACCAAGTAAAGGTAATCCAGCTGAATTAGCGCTAAACTCTTCTAAGTCTAAAGACCATGCTGCTAGGGTTTTTAGAGCTATTACTGATATGGGTATGCCGGCGAACAGGGTTTCATTATCATCTACAACATTGGATAGAGCTGTAACAAACGAAGTTCACATTTACGTAAGATAATTTATTATTTGCTATAAAAATCTTTATAGGATTTATAGTTGTTTAGTGTCTTAGCAAAATATACACCTCTCGCAATAGATCTTGAAACGCAGTCTGAGGCTAGAGTTCCTAGTCTTGATAAAAGTTTTTCTGGTTGTTCATTAACTTTCAGGAGTCCTGTAGATACAACAAAAACAACATCACCATCGTAAGGTGTATGCGCAGGCCTAATTGCCTTACCAATACCATCCTGACACATAATTGCTAATCTTAATGCCTCTGGCTTATTTAACACAACATTAGTAGCAACTACAGAAATGGTTGTATTTCCGCCCAATGCGGATGCTAAGTCATAATCTATTTTTGTATTACTTATTTTTGCGGTTCCAAAACCTCCAAATTCATCTGAAATTTCAACCTGACCTGCAAAAAACTTATCTGTACCTGGAATAACAACCTCACCATATGGATTTACAATTGTTAAAGCACCAACTTGCCAACCAATATCATTTACAAATGATGCTGAACCAAGACCACCTTTTATCGGTCCAGCAGTTGCTCCAAGGCCAGCTCCCTGGTTACCTAATTCAAACTTTTTAGTAACATTCTTACATGCTTCTCTGCCCAAGAAGTTAAATGGATTACTCTCATTCCAATTCCTGTCAGGTTTAATTGGAAAGTCGAAAATTATTGCTGATGGAACTATTGGAATTGTGTTACCTCGTACAACTAACCCTTTTCCATTACTTTTCAGCCAGGAAGTAACAGATGAAGCGGCATCTAAACCAAATATGGAACCTCCACTCAAAACTATCGCATCGATTTTATTAACAGAATTTTCAGGCCTTAGTGTCTCTATTTCTCTTGTACCCGGCGCACCTCCCCTTACATCGACTGAAGCAACACTTCTCTCAGATGGAATAATTACTGTTACTCCTGTAAGATCTACGGAATGTGAAGAATTCCCCACTTGAATTCCATCAACATCTGTAATTAGGTTAAGTTTACCAATACTAATCATTTTAATATTTTAAACATTAAATTTTTATAAGTATTTTAACTAGGTTTTGAAGGAATTTACTAGTTAATTTTGGTAGGAAAAAATTACTTGAGGCTCTTTTTGTTAACTCTGAGAGAGTAGGGTAAGGAATAATTAAGTTTGCCATTGATGAAATTTTTAAATTTTTATTCATAGCCAGGATCCACGGAACTATTAAATCTGCCGCATTAGGTGATAAAATTTTTACACCAAGAATTCTACCATTCTTTTGTGTTATAATTTTAATCAAACCAACTTCCTCACTTTCTATAACTGCTCTATCATTTTCTGATAGTGGCCACCTCAAAATATTTATTGAACTATTATATTTGACCGCCTCCTCTTCACTAAATCCAATTGATGCATATTCAGGTGAAGTATAAATTATATCTGGGATATTTGAACTAGCTTTTGCAGGAATTTTAAAAAGCATATTTCTAAGAACTATACCTGCTTCGTATGAAGCTGAATGTGTAAACATATTTTGACCTATAACATCCCCTGCAGAATATATTCTCTTATTCGATGTTCTTAATCGTGAATTCACACTTATCCCGCTTTTTGTATATTTAATACCTGCTTTTTTAAGATCTAAATCATTAAAATTTGCAACTCTTCCTGTAGCTAATAAAAGGTGTGAAAAATCTAAAATTATTTCTGTTCCATCTTGATCTAAAAAAATATTAAATTTTTTTTCATTTACCCTAGTTATTTTTTTTATTTTAATATTTTCATAGATGTTTATACCTTGAGAAAGTATTTTTGACTTGAGTATATTTGATAATTCAAAATCCTTACCATTTAAAAAAATTTTACTGTCTATTAAAGATACCTTTACTGATAAGTTATTATATGCTTGAGCTATTTCTGTACCTATTGCTCCAGCACCAATAATTATGAGATGATACGGTTTTTCTGAATTGGAAAATATTGTTTCGTTTGTAAAAAATGGAACTGAATCTAAGCCTTGAATATCAGGTATATACGGTTTGGACCCAGAACAGATAACAAATTTTTTTGATATAATTTTTTGGTTATTTATTTGTAATTGTTTTTTATTTATAAATTTCGCACTTCCTTTAATTACTTTGACACCCATACCTTCAAATCTTTCTTTGGAGTCATTCGGCTCAATAGATTTAATTACGCTTTCTATGTAACTTTTTATATGAAAAAAATTAGTCTCAGGAATATCAACTGATAGACCAATTTTATCTATCATAGAAAGTTTTTCCTTTAGTTTCCCTGCATATATTAAAGCCTTTGATGGAACACAGCCATAGTTTAGACAGTCACCACCCATAAGATCTCTTTCAATTAATATCACATTTAAACCAAATAATGCAGCTCCGGCAGCAACCACTAAACCAGCTGATCCTGCTCCAATAACGCAAACGTCTGTTTTTAAGATCTCAGCCATGCCTTACATTACCTATTTTTCTTTTAAAAATAAATGAAACAAACAAAAGTATGATAATACCTACAAAGGGTACAAGAAAGTTCAAATCAAATAGCTGTTTGTAGTTAAACAGTGTTTCCCTATTCATTAGTAAACCTGCACTGGAACCTATACTACAATAGAAAAATGTCATGGGAATCATTCCTATAGATGTAGCAATAATATACTGACTTAATTTTACATTCATTATTGCAGAAACTATATTGACAACAAAAAATGGGAATACTGGAATAAGTCTTAGTAATAGTAAATATAACATAGGATTTTTATTAAAACCAACTTTAACATTTTCAAGGTATTTATTATTAATTTTTTTTGAAAAATAATTTGATGCGTATCTAAATATTATAAAAATAAGTGTAGCACCTATTGTTGCACTTATTAGAACAATTACTGTACCTTTATATTGCCCAAATAATAAACCTCCTAATAAAGTAAGGTAAGTGGCTACTGGTATTGATAAGGTTGTAACGATAATATAGATTATAATAAACAATATGATCACTAATCCTAAATTAGATTCTACATTAGACATAATTACCAAATAGTTCTTTCTAATTAAATCAATCATAATTAGGCTATCAAAACCCAGAATTTTAATTGATAAAAAAAAGACAAGAAAAATAAATATTATTGTTATAGGGTTTATAACTAGTTTAAGAAATTTAATATAATTCATACTACTAAATATAATGTCACTGTTTAAAAAACAAAGAATAAAATTCAAATTAATTTTCAATAGTTTATATAGAATTTTTGTTCATAAAAGATTTCTATTATATATCAGTTTACCTTAAATTTCGAAAAAACAGATAATTTCTCTATTTTCTCAAAATCTTACTAAAATATCTTTTCGGGACAAATCCCTATAAATTATGGTTAAATTGATGTTTTAGCCAAAAAAATATGGATATTATAAAAAAAAATTAAATATTTCCATCATCTGTTTGACTTAAGGGTAAGTTAAGATTATACAGCTTTTTTGCATTATTAATTTATATTATTCTTTATTACCCATGGAGATATTAAAGTGAAACGAACTTTTCAGCCAAGTGTATTAATTAGAAAGCGTAGACACGGTTTTCGATCAAGAATGAAAACTCTGGGAGGTCGTAAGGTCTTATCAAGGAGAAGAGCAAAAGGACGAAAAAGACTCTCAGCATGATAATGAAGAATGCTTCTGATCCTGAAATAAAAAAAATAAACTCTCGCTCAGAATTTTTATTTATCTCAAAATTTGGTAAAAAAGCTATTTCTGGAGGCATAATACTTCAAGTGGTAAATCGACAGAAGTCAGAAATTGATTTATACCCAAATGAAACAATCAGGTTAGGTTATATAGTTACGAAAAGAATTGGTAAATCAGTTATAAGAAACAAAATAAAGAGAAGAATTAGAGCAGCGGCAAAGAAAATTTTGTCTAATTATGCAAAACCAGGTTATGATTATGTACTGATAGGACGAAAAAAAATTGTTGATTATTCATTTGATAATATTAATAGTGAATTGTTGGATTTATTAAAAAATACAGATACCTTGAAAAAACAAAATTAAATACAAAGCGTGAAATTGTGAAATATCTTTCAGTTATAATTATATCATTTATAAAATTTTATTCATATTTTGTTTCACCCTTTTTTGGAGCGAGATGTAAATTTCAACCAACATGCTCATCCTATGCAAAAGAAGCATTAATTATACATGGATTACCTTTTGGTATCTTACTAACAATAAAAAGAATTTTAAAGTGTCACCCATTTAGCTCTAGCAGGTATGATCCAGTCCCATCTAGAGAGATAGATAAAATAAAATAGTTGAAGGCTCCCAATGCTAGAAAATAAAAATCTCTTAATTGCAATAGTTCTATCAATAGCAATACTCCTTGGCTTTCAATTAATATATGGTGTGCCAACTGTAGAAAAACCAAATCTAGAAAAAGGCCAGATAGACTCCAGTGATCAAAATAATGTTTCGGAAAATAACTTAGAACCACAAGTAACTGATAAAATAATATCAAAAAAAAATGAATTAGTTGAAGAGGAAGTCTTTGTAAATAGAGAAAAAATAATTTCTCAAACTAGTAGAGTCGATATTGAAAGTGAAAAGTTACAGGGATCAATTCAGCTTAAAGGAGCATTATTTGATGACCTTACACTTTTAAATTATGGAGAAAATATTGATAAAAATAGCAAAAGAATAACCTTTCTCTCACCTAGAAATTCGATTAACCCATATTACGCAAGCTTTGGATGGATTCAACAAAGTAAAGATGATTGCTTAAGAAATAATAGTCAGTCCGAATGTGAAGAGTATGATTATATAGAGTTACCAAATAAGAAAACTATTTGGAAGTCAAACTCAAAAAAACTATCGCCATCAAATCCGGTTATTTTGGAATGGAAAAACAACAAAGGAACAATTTTTCAAAGACTAATAGAAGTTGATGAACAATATATGTTTAAGATAAGTGACAGAGTTTTTCATAATGGAACAAAAAAACTAAAACTATATCCTTATGGGCAAATAATTAGAGATGGAGCTCCAGAAACTCAAGGTTTTTTTATTTTACACGAAGGCCCAATAGGTGTTTTTGATGGAATTTTGGAGCAACCAGATTATGAAGATGTCGTCGAGGAAAATCAAGAAAATAGACCCATTGAATTTAACCCATCGGATAAGGGCGGCTGGATAGGAATTACAGATAAATACTGGTTAACAGCTATGATTCCAGATAAAACAAAGATATCTGAATTCAAATATATACATAAAAAATCTTCAAGACCTTGTTTATCAGAAAAATCAAATCTAATAAATATTACTCCAACCACCCAAAAGGGGCCATGCGGAATATTTGTAATTCAACATTTAACTGAACCAATTTTTATTAACCCAGGAGGTTCTATAAAAGTTGAAAATCATTTTTTTGCTGGTGCAAAAGTTGTGCGCTACTTAGATGGATATGGTAAAACTTTAAGTATACCGATGTTTGATAGAGCAGTAGACTTTGGCTATTTATTCTTTCTTACAAAGCCAATTTTTCTTGCTCTTCGGTTATCATCCGAAACTTTTGGTAACTATGGCATTGCAATTCTAATTGTTACTTTATTTATAAAACTTATCTTTTTCCCAATTGCCAATAGATCATATAAAGCTATGGGCAAAATGAGACTAATAGCACCTGAAATAAAAAAGATTAGAGAAAGGTATAAAGATAATCGACAAAAACAACAACAAGAGATGATGGCCTTATATAAAAAAGAAGGGGCTAATCCAATATCTGGATGCTTACCTCTGTTGATACAAATACCGGTATTTTTTGCACTATATAAAGTTCTTTTTGTTACTATTGAAATGAGGCATGCTCCATTTTTTGGCTGGATACAAGATCTATCCGCGCCTGATCCTCTTAATCTTTTTACTTTATTTGGCCTTATACCTTGGACCCCCCCGTCTTTTATACCAATCCTAGGAATATGGCCGCTTTTAATGGGGATAAGTATGTGGCTTCAGATGCGTCTTAATCCTCAACCTATGGACCCCATACAAGCAAGAATTTTCATGATAATGCCTATATTTTTTACTTTTCTATTAGCAGCATTTCCTGCTGGATTAGTAATTTATTGGACTTGGAATAATGTTCTTTCTATTGCTCAACAATGGGTCATTATGAAAAAAGCTGGCGTAAAGAACCCAGTTTCTAAAGACTAAAGTGGAAAAAAAAGATAGAATAACGTTACCCTCACTAGATATCCTCTCCTTTAATGATATAAAAGCTGGTGAAAAACTTTTCTCTAGAAAAATTTCATTCAGATTAGGAGTAAAAAATAAAGATCATTTACCAACTAGTAATCTTCCTGAAATAGCATTCGCCGGCAGGTCTAATGTTGGAAAATCTAGTTTAATTAATAACCTTACATTCCAAAAAAAAATTGCCCGAGTTTCAAAAAAACCAGGATCTACACAACAAATAAATTTTTTTGAAATTCTAGATATTTTGAGTATTGTTGATTTACCAGGATATGGTTTTGCCAAAACATCAAAGTTAGATAAAGCTAATTGGGGTAAACTAATTGAAACATACCTAGTTAATAATTCAGCATTAAATAGAGTTTTTTTACTAATTGATTGCAGGAGAGGTATAAGTAAAGTTGATTTAAACTTTATGGATTTTCTAGAGAAATATGCTATTGTTTTTGAAATTATTGTAACCAAAATCGACAAGATTGACTACCAAAGCTCTCAGGTTTTAATATCAGAGATAGAAAAAATTAATTCAACTTTTACTACTGCATTTCCTAGAGTAATATTGACATCAAGTAATAATTATGACGGCATGGATAAATTACGTGCAGAAATTTCAAGGATGGTAATTTAGATCTATAACTAAGGATAACAAATTGAGTGATTTAGAAAAAAAGAGAATTGCAACCGCGGAAACCCTATCAGAGGCCTTGCCTTATATGAAAGAGTTTAATGGAAATACTTTTGTAATTAAGTTTGGAGGGAATGCCATGGGTGACTCTGATCTTACAAAAAGTTTCTCTCAAAATATAGTATTAATGAAGCAAGTAGGAATTAACCCAATCGTAGTACATGGTGGAGGTCCTCAAATTGGAAATATGCTTGAAAAATTAGATATTGAAACCAATTTTATTGATGGCCTTAGGGTCACAGATAAAATTACTGTTGAAGTAGTTGAAATGGTATTATGTGGAAAAATTAATAAAGAAATTGTTCAGTCTATAAATAATGCTGGTGGAACAGCTGTTGGTATATCTGGTAAAGATTCTAAATTAATAAATGCTAAAAGATTAACTAAGAAAAATTATAAATCTGACTCAAGGATTGAAAAAATTCTGGATCTCGGCTATGTAGGTGAACCGAATTTAATAAACCCATACATATTAAATATTTTTGAAAAATCAGATATTATTCCTGTGATTGCTCCTATTGGAGTGGGAGATGACGGAGAAACCTATAATATAAATGCTGATACTGTAGCAGGTGCAATTGCATCCTCTATCAAAGCAACTAAACTAATTATTCTTACTGATGTGAAAGGAGTGCTTGACGAAAAAGGGGACTTGATTGAAGAAATTGATATTAAGTTTGCTAAAGAACTTATGGCTAGAAATATATTCTCAGAGGGAATGATTCCAAAAATAGAGACCTGTGTGTCTGCATTAAATAGTGGGACTGAGGCGGTACATATTCTGGATGGAAGGATAAAAAATGCCATGATTTTAGAAGTTTTTACTGAAAAAGGTATAGGGACTAAAATGGTGCCTTAAATCAATCAGTATGACCTTAAAAAAACAACTAATCAAAAAAATAAATAATGTTAACTTCTGGATATTTGACTTAGATAATACAATCTATAATTCAAATTTAAAACTTTTTCCACAAGTTCAGAAAAGAATAGGCAAATTTGTTTCTAACTATCTTGATATAAATATAACTGAAGCAGAAAAAATTCAAAAAAAATTTTTTTTTAAATACAAAAGTACTCTAAAGGGTTTAATGAATGAGCATAATATGAAACCCGATAAGTTTTTAGATTTCGTCCATGATATTGATTATTCAATCTTAAAACCAGATAAAGAATTTGATTTTTTATTAGATCAATTACCTGGTAAAAAATATATTTATACAAATGGATCAACTAAACATGCTATAAATGTTCTAGAACATATGAATATATCAAATCATTTTTTAGGTGTATTTGATATAAAAGATGCAAATTTTGAACCTAAGCCTGATATGGACTCTATGAAATCTTTCATTAATAAATTTTCAATAAATGTAGAAAATGCTTTAATGGCAGAAGATATGGCAATAAATCTTGAACCACCTCATAAATTAGGAATTAAAACTCTATTAGTTCAGACTGAATATAATTGGAATAAAGAGAAAAACTTAGATTTTATTGATTTTAAAACTGATGACCTTCAAGGCTGGCTTAGAAATATTATTAAAATAAATTTGATAAATAATAAATATTAACTTATTTTAGTTTTTTTATATGTAAATTTTGGATAATTTTAAAAATGAATGAATTAAAAAAAATAATTGAAGATACTTGGAATAAAAAAACCGATAAAAGTTTTCTTTTTTCAGAGAATTCCATTGATGCAATTTCAACAGCCTTAAACTTACTAGACCAAGGAAAAATTAGAGTCGCAGAAAAAAAGAATGATGATTGGTTTATTAATGAATGGACTAAGAAAGCTGTGCTATTATCATTTCAGGTAAACCCTATGAGAAAAATACCCGGAGCTCCTGGCGAAAATTCTAGTTGGTACGATAAAGTAGACTCAAAATTTGAGAATTGGAATGACAATGACTTTAAAAACGCAGGTTTTAGAGCTGTACCTAATTGTGTTGTAAGACACTCAGCATATATCGGCAAGGATGTTATTCTAATGCCAAGTTTTGTAAATCTCGGTGCTTACGTAGATGATGGAACAATGATTGATACCTGGGCCACAGTAGGAAGCTGTGCTCAAATAGGTAAGAAATGTCATATTTCGGGTGGGGCAGGAATAGGGGGTGTTCTTGAGCCGCTTCAAGCAAATCCTGTAATAATTGAAGATAACTGTTTTATAGGAGCCAGGTCTGAAGTCGCAGAAGGTGTTATATTAAGAGAAGGTTCAGTTCTATCTATGGGAGTGTATCTTGGCAAATCTACTAAAATCATTGATAGAGAAACATCTGAAACATTCTATGGTGAAGTACCTCCATACTCAGTTGTTGTTCCAGGCTCAATACCTTCTAGCACAAGCAATGATAATTCAGTTTCGCTTTATTGCGCTGTTATCGTAAAAAGGGTTGATGAAAAAACTAGATCAAAAACGTCCATAAATGACTTACTTAGAACATAAAATTAGAAAAAATGATAAACCAACAAATTGATCCAGTAAAATTATCACAGTCCCTTATTAAGTGTAAAAGTGTTACTCCTGATCAAGCAGGAGCTCTGGATTTGATTCAAGAAATTCTCGAAAAAAATGGCTTTCACTGTACAAGACTGCCTTTTAAGGGAGAAAATTCATCAGAAGTTGATAACCTTTATGCTACGAGAGGTGAAAAAAAACCAAACTTATGTTTTGCTGGCCATATAGACGTTGTACCGCCAGGAAAACTAGAAAAATGGGAAGATGATCCCTTTTCGGGTAAAATTAAAGATAATTTTCTTTATGGAAGAGGTGCTACTGATATGAAGAGCGCAGTGGCCTCTTTTATATCTGCTTCTATAGAATATATTTCCAATAAAGAAAAAAATCTCAATGGAACATTAAGTTTTTTAATAACTTCTGATGAAGAAGGACCTGCTATTAATGGTACAAAAAAAGTTCTACAATGGCTTAATAAAAATAATATAAAAATTGATGATTGTATTATTGGTGAACCTACAAATCCAAATAAATTAGGTGAAATGATTAAAATAGGTAGGAGAGGGTCTCTAACTGGTAATTTAGTTTTTTTTGGCAAAGAAGGACATGTAGCCTATCCAGAAAATGCAGAGAACCCTATTACTCAATTGATAAATACCCTAAAAATTTTAAATGAAAAAAAATTAGATGAGGGAAATAGATTTTTTCAACCATCAAATTTAGAAATTACTACAATTGATGTAAATAATATGGTTACAAATATGATTCCTGAATCAGCTTCAGCTTCTTTTAATATAAGATTCAACGATGAACATACTTCTGAGTCACTGATTAAATGGATTAAAGAAGTGTGCAATCAAACTGCAAAAAATCATAAACTTAATATAATTGTAAACGGAGAGTCGTTTTTTTCTAAACCTGGAAAATTAAGTGAAATAATGATTAAATCTATCAATGACGAATTAGGCGTTGAACCAATTCTTAGTACAAATGGCGGAACTTCTGACGGAAGATTTATAAAAGATTTTTCAAATGTTGCTGAGTTTGGACTAGTTGGAAAGACGATGCATAAGTTTAATGAAAATATAAGTATTGATGATATTAGGTCACTCACTAAAATCTACTATAATATTATAGAAAAATATTTTAATTGAAATTTTTAAATTTTAGTTAATTTAAATTATATTTTAGTCCAAATTTAACGTCAAAAAGATAAAGCCCATGAGCAGGAGCTACAAAACCAACTTTTTTTCTATCACAAGATTCTAGAGCTGTTCTCATATCTATAACTGACCACCTACCCTCGCCAACACACTTTAAGCTTCCGACAATTGATCTCACTTGCTTATATAAAAAAGATTTTGCTATAATTTTGATCTCCAGATCTTCATTATTATTGATTATTCTAATTTCGTCTATTTTTTTTATTGGCGAATTTGATTGACAATTAGCAGCTCTAAATGTGGAAAAGTCATGAGTTCCATGAAGGAATTGACTAGCTAAGATCATTTTACTTATATTTAAATCTACCGGAACATGCCATTTTTTTTTCATATCAATAGTTGGAGGTGAACGTCTATTCAAAATTTTATAAATATATGACCTTTTAACTGCTGAAAATCTAGAATGAAAATCCTCTGAAACCTGGTGAGCAGACAGAATTGAAATTTTTTCTGATTTTAGATAAAAATTTAAACCATCTCGGATTTCATGACTTTTAATTTTTTTGTTGCAGTCAAAGTGAGCTACTTGACCTAAAGCATGGACACCTGCATCTGTCCTTCCAGATCCGTGAACAAGAACCTCCTCACCTGATAGTTTTTTTATTGCATTTTCAATAGACCCTTGTATAGACTTCGAATTATTTTGCCTCTGCCAGCCAACATAATTGGTACCGTCATATTCTAATTTAATACAAAAACGCATTATATTTTTATTCTAATGTATAGTTAATTTGTAGTTCTGTACCTCTAAGAAATTCTAGCACATTCATAGCTTTCTTTCCCTCAAGTTGAACTACTTCTGGTCTATAACTAAATTCACCACAGCCAATAGTAAATAAATTATCAACAATCTTACCCTTTGGGTTAGTTTGATTAATAATACTACCTGAGAGAACCTTCAACCTTTTACTTTTGAATATTGTCCATGCACCTGGGTAAAAAGAGAAAGCACGTACCTGGCAATCGATAAATTTAGCGGATTTAGACCAATCAATTTTACCTTCGATTTTATCTAATTTTTTTGCATATGTTGCTAATTTATCTTCTTGTTTAATTTCCTTAATTCTTTTTTGTGGTAATTGATCTAGTATTTTCATTAACTCTTTTGCTCCAATTGAAGATAAATTACTCTCCAATTCACTAAAGTTTGTTTTAGAAGTTATTTTTGTTTTAACTTGTGACAAAATATTCCCAGAGTCTAGAAATTTATTCATCTTCATTATTGTGATACCTGTTTCTTTATCACCAGCTAATATCGATCTTTGTATAGGAGCCGCACCTCGCCACCTTGGAAGCAGCGAAGCATGTATGTTAATGCACCCTAGTAAAGGAGCGTTAAGAACACTTTCTGGTAAGATCAAACCATAGGCGGCAACTACACAAAGATCTGCTTTTAATTTTTTTATATATGTTGCATCAATATTTGTAGTTAGTTTTTGAGGCGTTCTTACTTTGATATTATTTTTATCAGCAAAAATATGAACAGCAGATCTATTTATTTTTTTTCCTCTACCTGATTTCTTTGGATTCTGTGTATATACACTGCAAATTGTATTTTTAGATAAAAATAAAGAGTTTAAAGCCGGCAAAGCAAATGACGGTGTACCCATAAAAACTATTTTCATATTTCCCCTAATTACTTAGCTAAATTTTTTTTTATTTTTTTCATTTTACGTAATATTATATTTTTTTTAATTGAAGAAACTTTATCAATTAAAAGATTGCCATCTAAATGATCTATCTCATGTTGAATGATTACGGCTTCAAAACCACTGAAAGTAGATAGCTTAGATTTTTTACTTTCATTTATATACTTAACTTTTATCTTTTTAGATCTTAATACCTCTACAAATTGGTCTGGGAAAGATAAACAACCTTCTTCATTAAATTGATTTTCTTCACTTTTCCAAATAATTTCTGGGTTAATCATTTTTAAATTTGAAATTACATCCTTCTTGGAGGTATCAATAACAATCATTCTTTTAGCAATCCCAACTTGTATGGCTGATAAACCTACCCCAGGCGCTGCGTACATAGTATCCATCAAATCATCTAATAGTTTTATTTCACTATCTCCAATTTCTGTAATATGATGAGATTTGACTCTTAGTAATGGATCAGGAGCTTTAATTATCGGTAAAATAGACATATAATTTATATAAGTAATTATTATAAGATATAAATATTATATTATCAGAATTTTCAATAATTTAAAGTTAGTAGAAGGTATAAATTTTGAATATTTTACACCCAATAGTAAATAATAATTTAATTATATTAATTTTAATTTGCATACTTTTAGTTATATTATGCCTTCAATGTTATAATATGATAAAAATAAAAAAAATTGATCAAGATTATGACTTAAGTAAGAATAATGATAAATCAAATATTATATTCTCAGAAATAGTAGGAAGACTTTCTAATCTTACCGAGAGTTCCTCAATCTCACAGAATGAATTAATAAAAACCTTAAATAACAGGATAGACAACCTATCTAGAGATTTAAACTTAACTATGCGAGATAATAACTCTAAAACCTCAGAAAGTTTGGGAGAATTAAAAAAGCACATGGATAAAATTGATGAAGCACAGAAGAATATATCAGAACTATCTGGTGAGATGATAACACTTCAGGATATTTTATCGAATAAACAAACTAGAGGAGTTTTTGGAGAAATACAGCTAAATGAAATAATAACTAATATTCTTCCCCCATCATATTTTAGTACTCAGGAAACTTTATCGAACTCTTCTAGGCCTGACTTAGTTATAAAGCTTCCATCTCCACCTGGTAAAATTGTAGTTGATGCAAAATTCCCATTAGAGAGCTACAAAAAACTTAAGTCCTCACAAAATAAACTCGAAAAACAGGAAGCAATTAAACAATTCAGATTAGATTTAAAAAAACATATTAAAGATATTAGTTCTAAATATATTATTCCAGGAGAGACAGCCGATTCTGCATTAATGTTTATACCTTCAGAGGGAGTCTATGCAGAAATTCACTCTTCCTTAGAAGAAATAATAGAGGATTCCTATAGATGCAAAGTATGGATTGTGTCTCCCACTACAATTTGGGCTTTACTCAACACTATTAGAGGTTTGCTTAAGGATGTAAGCATAAAAAAACAAGCCAATGTAATTCAAAAAGAAATAGTAAATCTAATTGATGACTTAGGAAGACTCGGATTAAGAGTGCAGAAGTTACAAAAGCATTTTGACCTAGCCAACGCAGATCTAAATGAAGTAGAAATCTCAACAAATAAATTAATAAATATAACTAGTAAAATAGAGAAAATTAGAGTTGATGAAAATTAATTTAAAATGGCCTCCGACTGTTTATTGCAGCAGATATAGTTCCATCATCTAAATAATCTAACTCTCCACCAACTGGCACCCCATGGGATAGCTGTGTAACAGGAATATTAAACTTGCTTAATTCCTCTTTCAAATAATGTGCAGTAGTTTGACCGTCTACAGTAACAGGTAGAGCAATAATAATTTCGTTTATTTTATTTTCTTTTATCCTTGTCAATAGTGATTCAATACTTAAATTGGCAGGCCCAATACCATCTAGAGCTGATAGTACTCCACCTAAAACATGAAATTGACCTCTGAAGCTCGATACTTTCTGAAGGGCCCAAAGATCAGTTACATCTTCAACAACACAAATTGTTCTTTTATCTCTTTTAAGATCTGCACAAATAGAACATGGACTAGTTATATCAATATTTCCACAAGAAGAACAATTAACAATACTTTTCATTGCAATTGATAATGAAGTTGCCAAAGAAGGCATTAAAGTATCTTTTTTCTTTAATAAATGTAAAACAACCCGCCTGGCAGATCGAGGGCCAAGCCCTGGAAGCCGTGAGAAGAGTTGTTCTAGATTATTTATTTCATTTGGATTATCACTCATGATGATCTAAATAAATGGCTTAAGCCCTGATGGTATATTAACCCCACCTGTTATTTTTTTCATTTGTTCACTGGTATATTCTTCTAACTTTACCTTAGCATCATTGTGTGCCGCAATGATTAAATCTTCTACTATTGCAAATTCACTTTCACTAGATAATGACTCATCTATTGATAATTTCACCATATTACCTTTACCATTTAAAATCACCTGTACTAAACCTCCTCCAGACTCTCCACTTATTTCTGCATTTTCAAGAGACTTTTGCATTTCTTCCATTTTTTTTTGCATCTCTTGCGCTTGCTTCATCATTTGACTAATATTCTTCATCTAATACCTCATAATTTTCATCATTTTCATTTGAAACAATACTATCATTCATCTCATAAATATTTCTAATTATCGAACCCGGCATAGATTCAAGGACGTAACTAATAACTGGATTAATTTCGATTTTTTTCCTAACTGACATCTCTTGTTCATGTATTTCTTCTCTAATTGTTAATTGCCCTTGCTCCTCAGAAAGGGTAATTAACCATCTAATACCTGTCAAATCACTTAAAAAAGAACTTAACAAACCTATAAAATTTTTTGAGGTATTTTTCTTTAGCCTTAATGAAATTTTACCATACTCAAATGAGATAATATGTACATTAGATAATAGATTTGAACGTAAAATAAACTCATCCTTTTTTTCAGTTACATTAATTAAATCGTTAAAATTATCAATAATAAATTTACCTGATACATCAACTTTAGTTTTTTTTTCATCAATTATAGGTTTATCATCTAATTTTATTAAATTAGAATTACTTGACAAATCATTAGGGCCATGTTTTTTTTCATTAATGTTAGATTGCTTGGTCTTAGCTATTTTTTTTTTATCTGCCTGAATTGATTTAATCAAACTAGCAGGATCCGGAAGATGAGAAGCATACGTAATCCTTATAATAAGCATTTCAAAAGAGGCTAAATTTGAAGAAAGTTTATTTATATCATCTAAACCTTTTAATAGCATTTGCCATATTCTAGTTAAATTTGCTAAAGAGATATTATTGGAGATTTTAATTAGTTCATCTTTCTCTTTGTCAGCAATAGTAATATCTTCTTCTACATTACCGGTAATTTTGTATGTAGTTAACCAGTGACATGTGTGCATTAATTCTTGAATAATTATATCAGACCCAATACCTTTCTCGTATTGGTGTCTAGCAACTTTGAGAGATTCCTTGACATCTCCTTTGACAAGGTTAAGAAACAAAGTAACAATTTCTAATTTACTAGAAAGACCAAGCATTTCCCTTACTTTATTCTCAGATATTTCGTTACCACAAAAAGAAATTGCCTGATCTAATAAAGATAAACCGTCTCTAATAGATCCCTCTGATGCATCAGAAATCAGATGTAAAGACAGGTCTCCTATTTTTATATTTTCTTTATCTGCTATGTTTGATAAATGCTTAATCATAATATCATTAGAAATTCTACTTAAATCAAATCTTTGACATCTGGATAAAACTGTAATCGGGACTTTTCTAATTTCTGTCGTAGCTAAAATAAAAATTACATGAGAGGGAGGTTCCTCAAGAGTCTTGAGTAGTGCGTTAAAAGCAGCGGTAGATAACATATGAACTTCGTCAATAACATATACTTTATATTTTGAAGAAACCGGCCTATATCTGACATTTTCAATTATTTCTCTAATATTACCTACACCAGTATTACTAGCTGCATCTATCTCAATTACATCAACATTATTACCAGTATCTATTGAGTTACATTGATCACAACTGTTACATGGCAATAAATTGTTATTGTCATCTTTAAAAATATTTAGGCAATTCAGAGACCTAGCAATAATTCTAGCAGCAGTAGTTTTTCCAACGCCTCTCATCCCAGTTAATATAAATGCGTGATAAATTCTGTTTTCTGATATTGCATTTGATAAAGTCTGAGTCAGCACATCCTGGCCTACCAAATCACTAAAAACTTTAGGCCTGTATTTTCTTGCAAGAACTCTATAATTATCTAATTTTTTCATTTATAAATTGGAAAGTTATTCAATTTAATTTAACTTATAAAGGTAGGAGACTAGAAATCGACCCAAAGAAATTTGTTACGGCTGCTTCTTTCGACCTGACCGGGTTGGCAAATTCATTGCCCAATACTAGCCTCCTACAAACATTATATAGTATGTTTACCTATTAACCCAATACTTAAAATTATGATAAAAAAATTTATATAAAAAAATGCCTGATTTACGAAATTTCAATACTTTTGCCGGAAACACGTTGGATAGATCTGGCAATATAAGAAAAAATACTGATTGGATATCTTCTCAAGTAAAACATCCCAATGCTAAGTTTTTACCAATGCTTAACCTGATGGCCCCAATTCAAACAAAAGATAATTCATTCTGTATAAAATATCTAAATTTTAATCATATAAGTGATTATAAAATCAGTATTAATAATCTTATTTTTCTTGGGCTCAAAGATGAGGAACCTTACTTTGCATTCGATATTTCAGATATTGATATTAATAACGAAAAATTATTCAATGGCATTATATTTCAGGAAGTTAGAAAAGCAGCTATGTGTCTTTCCAATGAAGATTCTTCAATACTTGCCCAAGCAAGATCTATGATAAATTGGAAATTAAATAATAATTTTTGCCCCAGGTGTGGAAATAGCACAAAAAGCTTCCATGGTGGACATGTTGAAATCTGTAGTGACATCAATTGTAATAATGAAATATTTCCCAGAACTGATCCAGTTGTCATTATGCTTGTATTCAATAAAGGAAATTGCGTTGTTGGAAGGCAATCTAACTTTCCTAAAAATTTTTTTTCTGTCCTAGCAGGTTTTGTTGAACCCGGAGAGAGTATTGAGTCTGCTGTTAACAGAGAGGTATTTGAAGAGATAGCAATTAAGGTAAAAAATATAGTTTATCACTCATCACAACCATGGCCATACCCTTCCTCTTTAATGATTGGCTGCATTGCAGAGGCTGAAAATACAAATATTGTAATCGATGAAGAAGAAATAGTTGAAGCAAAATGGGTTGAAAGAGAATTAATTTTATCGGCACTTAAAAAAGCAAAATTATCTAAGGGAGATCCGTTAGAAAAAACCATCGTTGACAATTCTGAAAAATTACTTCTTCCACCACCTATAGCAATCGCACATCATTTATTAAAATATTGGGCTGAAAATCCTAGATTTTTTCTCTAAGTCTATCAGCAGAATAAACACCTAGTATAATTAATTTACTTGTATAGAACTTTAGCTCCTCCATTGCTAATTTTAAACCCTCATCTTCTAAATGTCCCTCAACATCAGCATAAAACTGAGTAGCTGTAAAACTACCTTTCAATTGATAGCTCTCTAATTTAGTCATATTTATATTATTTGTAGCAAAACCACCCATAGCTTTATACAAAGCTGAAGGTACATTCCTGACTTGAAAAACAAATGATGTAATAGCTTTTCCAGATCGCAGATGAGGTCTTCTCTCCTCTTTCGACAATATCACAAATCTTGTAGTATTATGTTCCTCATCTTCAAAATTCTTAATCAAAATTTTAAGCTTGTATATCTCAGATGCAAATTCTGAAGCAATAGCTCCATCTGATTTTTTATTACTTAAGGAGATTTTTTTGGCAGCACCAGCTGTATCAGCATATACCCTTGAAGTAAGATTTAGCTTGTGTAAATTTTTTCTACACTGGCTCAAAGCTTGAATATGACTATACACATTTTTTAAATCCTTCAGGTTTGTTTCTTTTTTAGCTAATAAACAATGATTAACCTTTTGAAAATGTTCTTTAATTATAAATAATCCAGAATCAGGTAATAAATAATGAATATCAGCAACCCTCCCTGCTACACTATTTTCAATCGGTATCATTGCTAATGAAGATTTTCCACTTTTTACAGACTCAAATACATCTTCAAATGTGTCACAGGGAAGAACCTTCATTTCTGGATAAACATTTTTACATGCTAAATGTGAATTAGCACCATAATCACCTTGAAAAGAAATGGTATTGTTTTTTAACATCAAACATAAACCCTATTTAAAATTACAAAAATTTTTTTCTTACAGTTTCTAAATCTTCATATGTATCAACACCTATGGGGGATTTATCGACTATGGAGACGTGAATATTCATTCCAAGTTCAAGAGCCCTTAACTGTTCTAATTTTTCTCTTTTTTCTAAAACAGTCTGGGAATTCCTACAAAACCTTTCAAGAACATTTCTTTTGTATGCATATATGCCTATATGCTCATAATAATCTCCTTTATTTGCAGGCACCGGAGCTCTTGAAAAATAGATAGCCTTACCAGTTAAATTATTTTTCTTCAATCCTATTGCAACTTTAACTTTATTAAAGTTTTGTATTCTATCTTTATCTAGGGGAGTAATCAAAGTACCTATATCTACTTTTTCATCACTTAACAAACCTGCCGCAATTTTTATATAATCTGGAGGCATCAGAGGGATGTCGCCTTGTAAATTGATAATCTTTTCAAATTTTCTATCAGGGTCAATTATATTTAGACTTTCCATCACTCTATCAGTTCCAGATTCATGGTTATATTGTGTCAAAATAGAATTTCCACCTGCTTCTTTTACTACAATATCTATTTCTTTGTCGGGGGTTGCAACACAAACCTCTCCCATGTTTGCTTTTTTAGCACATTCCATAACCCTTACTATCATTGGTAAACCAGCTATATTTTTAAGAGGTTTATTGGGTAATCTGGTAGAAGCAAGTCTGGATGGTATTAAAATAATGGTTTTCATTGTATTTTTCTTTTTTAAACTAATTTTGTCACTTTATATTGTTACTGTTGAAAAAATAAAGATAATTTAATTTATATACAATTTTTTGCCATTATAGCCCTCTTTTGCGCTTTCTAAGTTGATAAAATATCAAAATTAGTCAATATTTGGGTATAGATTTTTTGGAGGCGATTTAATAAATGGACGCATATACTTTAAATAAATATGCTGGAGGGCTTATTGCAGCAATTTTGATTGTCTTTCTTTTAGGAAAAATTGGAAATATCGCTATTCACCCAAAAAAACTTGATAAACAAGTTTATAGTGAAACCCCACTTGTTAACCAAGAAACCAAAGTAGCTACGTCAAAACAGCCTAAAGAAGAAATACCACTACCTGTTCTCCTTGCAAACGCCTCAATTGAAAAAGGACAAAAGGTATCGAAAAAATGCTCATCCTGTCATAACTTTGTTAAAGGAGGTGCGAATAAAATAGGACCGAATCTGTATAATATTGTAGGATCTTCTATGGCTGCTGTTGATAATTTTAGTTATTCAACAGCAATAAAAAATTTTGGTGGAAAATGGGGCTATGAAGAACTTAATTTATTCTTAGAAAATCCAAAGAAATATATGCCTGGCACAAAAATGGCATTTGCAGGTCTTCGAAAAGCTAAAGATAGGGCAAATATTATTCTATATCTTAGAAGCGTTACTGAAAGCCCCCCATCAATTCCGGAATAATGCTCTAAATAGTAATATCAAATGGAATGTGATATTAATGATTTAGCAGATTTAGCCTCCCTATTAGCGGATGAAAGTGGTAAAGTAATTAAAAAATACTTCAGAAAAGATCCTGTAATAAAAATCAAAAATGATAATACCCCAGCTACTAATGCAGATATTGAAGTTGAAAAATTACTTAAACAAATTATAAAAAAACATTACAATGACCACAAGGTGATTGGCGAAGAGCTTTTAGATGATAATGAAAATAATAGCTCTGAAATTAAATGGATTTTAGATCCAATTGATGGAACAAAAGCATTTATTCATGGTAAACCAACTTTTGGTTCACTAATAGCTGTATTTAAAAATGATTTTCCTATACTTGGACTAATTGACCAACCTATTCTTAAAGAGAGATGGATTAGCTATAATAATAAAACTTTTTATAATGGTAAATTAGTCAAATGTAGTAATAATAGTGACTTAAGTTTAGCAAAGTTAGAAGCAACTAGCCCTTTAATGTTTTCTGAAGATTATTATACGAAGTTCTTGAGACTTATTAATCAAGTAGGTTCCGTGAGTTGGGGTAGTGATTGTTATGCTTATGGAATGTTAGCAAATGGTTATGTGGATATAGTCTGTGAAAGAGGGTTGAAATTTTGGGATTATGCAGCAATCATTCCAATAATAGAGGGTTCTGGCGGTAAAATATCAGACTGGACTGGTAAAAAGTTAACTGAAAATGGTGATGGAGCAATACTTGCTTCAGCTAATGTAAAAATTCATGAAAAAGCATTGAAAATTTTAAACAATTAAATTTAAATTAGATATTACTAATTTTTGAAAAGGTTCTTAATGTTCTACTTTATTAGATATTTTTTTATAATTTGCTTAGTCTTCTCGATCCAACCTCATGTTTTTGCTGAGCAAAAACATGCAATCTCTCTTTATGGAGAACCAAAATATACTAAAAATTTTAAACATTTCGATTATGCAAATCCAAGTGCACCAAAAAAAGGCCATTTAAAACGCTTAGCGCTTAGAACATATAACTCATTTAACCCTTTCATTATTTCTGGTAACGCTGCAGCAGGTATATCTCTAATATACGAAACATTAATGACTGGTTCTAGAGATGAGGTAGACAAAAGCACATTGTACGGCCTTATTGCTGAAAATGTTGAGTTTCCGAAAGACTATTCCTGGGTTAAATTTAATTTAAGGACAAATGCGTCTTGGCATGATGGAAATCCAATTTTATCGGATGATGTAGTATTTTCTTTCAATACTTTGACAAAAAAAGGAAGCCCTTTTTATAAATCGTATTATAAGAACGTATCTAAAGTAGAAGCCTTAGATAAACATACTGTAAAATTTCACATGAGTATTAAAAATAATAGAGAAATGCCAAATATTTTGGGTGAACTTTATATTTTGCCTAAACACTATTTTAAAGATAAAAATTTTAGTAAAGCAAGCCTTGATATACCCTTGGGTAGTGGACCATATAAAATAGCAAAATTTGAAGCAGGCAGGTATATTATTTATGAAAGAGTTAGAGATTATTGGGGGAAAGAGTTACCAGTTAATAAAGGTAGATATAATTTTGACCTTATTCAATATGACTATTATAGAGATTTGACCGTAGCTCGCGAAGCATTTAAATCTGGTCAATTTGATATTTATAATGAATATCAAGCGAAAGGTTGGGCCACTGGGTTTAATTTTGATGCAGTAAAGAAAGGTAAAGTAATAAAAGAAGAGATTCCTATTTCTCGATCCCCTGGAATGCAAGCTTTTGTATTTAACACAAGAAAATCATTTTTTAAAAATCGAGAAGTACGAAAAGCAATCAGCCTAGTTTTTGATTTTGAATGGTTAAACAAAAATATTTTTTATAATCAGTACAGACGAACAACAAGTTTTTTTCAGAATACGGATTTAGCATCAAGCGGTATACCAATTGGATTGGAATTGGATTATTTAAATAAATATAAGAATATTTTACCTAGTGATATATTTGATCAAGAATTCTCTCTTCCAATATCTAATGGAAGCGGCAATATAAGGGGCCAATTAAAAATAGCTAAGAAAATCCTTGGTCAAAATGGTTGGTTAATAAAAAATAATAAGTTAATTAACTCTAAAACAGACGAACCGTTTAAATTCAATATTATTATAGTTCAACCGAGCTTAGAAAGAGTAATTCTACCATTTACAAAAAACCTTCAAAAACTCGGAATTTTTTGCAAAATTCAAGTTCTGGACTCATCACAATATATAGAAAGAATAAACAATTATGATTTTGATATGATTGTTACAACTATACCTCAGTCGTTCAACCCAGGGAATGAACAAAGAAACTATTGGAGTTCAAATTCGGCGAAAACCCCAGGAGGGAGAAACTTAGCAGGTATAAATAGCCCAATTATAGACGAATTAATTGAAAAAATTGTTTTTGCTCAATCTAGAAAAAACTTAGTTGCTGCAACAAAATCATTAGATAGAGTGTTACTCTGGAACTATTATTTTATTCCACAATACCACTCTCCTAATAATAGAATAGCTTATTGGAATAAATTTAATAAACCAGAAACTAAACCAAAATTTGGTATAGATATTCAATCCTGGTGGCTGAAATAATTTTATGAGATTTTTAAAATTTAATCATAGATTTTCTTCTAAATTATCTTGTATTTTTTATATAATTTAAAGGAGAATAAAATTACATCATATATACTCCGAAGACTAATATTAATTATACCAACATTGTTTGTAATAATGGTTATAAACTTTGCTATAATTCAAACTGCGCCAGGCGGGCCAGTAGAACAAATGATAGCAAAAATAACTGGCACTGCCGTTGATGCTACAGCCAGAGTTAGTGGGACAGCGAATTCCGATTCTCAAAGTATGAATGAGACTGTCCAAGAAGTCATCTTAGGAGAATCAAAATATAGAGGTGCCCAAGGGCTTGATCCAGAGTTTATTAAATCTATTGAGAGAATGTATGGATTTGATAAACCAATCATAGATAGATTTTTTCATATGATAATGAATTACTTAAAATTTGATTTTGGTGAAAGTTTTTTTCAAGATAAATCAGTAATTGATTTAATTCTTGAAAAAATGCCTGTTTCAATAACTTTAGGTTTGTGGTCTACACTAATTGTCTATTTAATTTCCATACCTCTTGGTATAAGAAAAGCTGTTAAAGATGGAACAAGTTTCGATTTGTGGACTAGTACTTTAGTAATTGTTGGTCAAGCAATACCGTCCTTTTTGTTTGCAATCCTATTAATTATCATTTTTTCTGGAGGTTCTTTTTTAGATCTTTTTCCGCTAAGAGGGCTAACCTCAGATAATTTTAATGATTTGACTCTTTTAGGAAAAATATTTGATTATATATGGCATATAATTCTACCAGTTACAGCCCTTGTAATTGGTGGGTTTGCTGGCCTTACTATGCTGACAAAAAACTCTTTCCTAGATCAAATAAATCAACAATACGTTTTAACTGCCCGTGCAAAGGGAGTTTCAGAAAAGAAAGTGCTTTATGGTCACATATTTCGAAATGCAATGATAATTGTAATCGCGGGATTTCCAAGCGCTTTTATTAGTATTTTATTTACAGGATCACTCCTTATTGAAGTAATTTTTTCTTTAGACGGTCTTGGTTTGCTTGGTTTTGAAGCTGCTATAAATAGAGATTATCCTGTTATGTTCTCAACCTTATATATTTTTACTCTTTTAGGGTTAGTTTTAGCAATTGCTCGGGATATTGCTTATGTTTTTGTTGATCCAAGAATTGATTTTGAAAGTAGATAAATACGATGAAAAATCCTCATTTATTTAGCTTATCAAATATAAATTCCAGGAGACTAAATAATTTCAAGAAAAATAGACGTGGTTTTTACTCATTTATAATTCTAATTTTTTTATTTATAACTTCCATATTTGCAAATTTTATAGCAAATGAACGACCTATTATAATTTTTTTTGAAAACAAAATCTATTTACCTATACTAATTGATTACCCTGAAACAGTATTTGATGGTGAATTTGAGACAAATACTGATTACCGAGATCCATTTGTAAAAGAATTAATTCAAAAAAAGGGCTGGATGATATGGCCGTTAATTCCATTTAGCCATGATACAATTAATTATGAATTAAAATCACCAGCACCTTCACCTCCCGATGGTATAAATTGGCTAGGAACTGACGATCAGGGTAGGGATGTTTTCGCGCGTTTAATATATGGATTTAGAATTTCTCTTTTGTTTGGTTTAATTTTAACTTCACTAAGCTCAATTATCGGTGTTGGAGCGGGAGCTATTCAAGGATATTTTGGTGGAATAATTGATCTTACTTTCCAAAGATTCATTGAGGTTTGGGAAAGTATACCTTTATTATACCTATTAATTATTCTTGCAGCAATTATAACTCCAGGGTTTTGGTCTTTACTTTTTATTTTACTGCTATTTAGCTGGATGTCTTTAGTAGGTGTCGTTAGAGCAGAATTTCTTAAAACAAGGAATTTTGAGTATGTTCGAGCAGCCACAGCTTTAGGTGTAAAAAATAATACAATAATTTTTAGACATATTCTTCCTAATGCCATGGTGGCAACGATTACCTTTTTACCATTTATCTTAGCAGGATCAATTACAAGTCTTACTGCCCTGGATTTTCTTGGCTTTGGATTACCTCCTGGTTCACCTTCACTAGGTGAAATGCTTCAACAAGGGAAGTCAAATTTACAAGCTCCGTGGCTTGGTATTACATCATTTTTTTCAATCGCAATAATTTTAACATTGGTAGTTTTTATCGGAGAGGCAGTGAGAGACGCTTTTGACCCAAGAAAAATCTTTAACTGACATAAATTTCTTAGAAGTTAGAAATTTATCAGTTGCATTTAAAAGAAGTAATATAAGAACTCAGGTATTGAATAATGTGACATTTTCAATAAATGGTAACCAGACTCTTGCTTTAGTTGGAGAGTCCGGCTCAGGTAAGTCTGTAAGCGCCTTATCAATATTACAACTACTTCCAAGACATAGTGCTGAATATATATCTGGGTCCATAAAAATAGAAGGAAAGGAGTATCTTCAATCACACGAAAATAATATTTCAGATGTAAGAGGAAAAAAAATATCTATGATTTTCCAAGAGCCAATGACATCACTTAATCCATTACACACAATCAGAAAACAAATTATAGAATCAGTTACAATATTTAAAAAACTTTCAAGACCTGAAATTAGCGATAGGGTCGAATTTCTACTTGATATAGTTGGCTTAAAAGAAATTATTAAAAGATCTCAAGCCTACCCTCATGAACTGTCTGGTGGACAACGACAAAGGGTAATGATTGCCATGGCAATTGCAAATAATCCCTCTCTCCTTATTGCTGATGAACCTACCACTGCACTAGATGTAACAATTCAAAGTCAGATTCTAGATTTATTAAAAAAATTACAAGATAGCATGGGTATGTCGATTCTACTTATTACTCATGATCTTTCCATAGTTAAAAAATTTTCAGATAATATTTGTGTTATGAAAAACGGCAAGATTGTTGAAAAAGGAATAACAAAAGATATCTTCTCTAATGCTAAAGATACTTACACTAAGCTTTTAATTAATGCTGAATTAAAGGAAAGAAAAAATAATAAAGTTATCTCAGGAAATGAAATTATTAAAGTTAGAGAACTGTCTGTAGAGTATTCAATAAAAAAAGGCTTATTTAGAAAAAGTATTAACATTCTTAGAGCACTAAAAAATATATCTTTCGATTTAAATGAAGGCGAAACTCTTGGAGTAGTTGGCGAAAGTGGGTCGGGCAAAACAACTTTAGCGTTAGCAATTCTGAGGCTAGTAATGAGCAAAGGATCTGTTTTTTTTTATAATAAGGACCTTTTAAACATAAGTAATGAGGAACTTAGAAAATTAAGAAAGCATATGCAGATAGTTTTCCAAGATCCTTTTGGTAGCCTTAGTCCCAGATTATCAATCAAACAAATTATAGGTGAAGGATTAGAGGTTCATTATAAAAAATTGAATAAAGAAGAACAGTCAACGAAAATTAATCAAGCTTTAAAAGATGTGGGCATTGACTGCAGTCTACAGAACCGTTACCCGCATGAATTTTCTGGTGGCCAAAGACAGCGAATATCAATTGCAAGATCTATAATTTTAAAACCAAAATTAATTATTTTGGATGAACCAACATCTGCTTTAGACAAAACAGTTCAGAATCAGATAATTGATTTACTATGGGAATTAAAGGAAAAATATAATCTTACTTATGTTTTTATTAGTCACGACCTTAGAGTTATAAGAGCATTATCAGATAAAGTAATTGTGTTAAAAAGCGGAAAAATAATTGAGATAGGTACGTCTACTCAGATTTTTACAGAACCTAAAAAAGAATATACTAATAAACTGCTAGACGCTTCTCTAGATT
>PTLN01000193.1 GCA_002938125.1 Alphaproteobacteria bacterium MarineAlpha2_Bin1 | reverse complement strand
TGATATAGACCTACCTGAACCTTTAAGAAGACCACTTACTTCTGATAAAACTATTACTGGTTTTTTATATTTTGCTACAAGCCTACTAGCTACTATTCCTAAAACTCCTAAATGCCAGTTTTCGTTATGTACAATTATAATTTCATCCATTATGTAATTTTTATATTCGATTATATCAATTGCATCTCTAAGTACATTATTTTCAATTTCTTTTCTTTCAATATTATAATTTTCTAATTTTATTGCTATTTCCTTGGCTAAATTCTCATTCTCAGTTTCTAAAATTTTCAAACCAAATTCTGATCTTCCTACTCTACCTCCTGCGTTAACTCGTGGTCCTATAATATAGCCCAAATGATAACAATTTACCTGTTCATAAATATTACCAATTTGCATTAAAGTAGAAATCCCAATGTTCATTTTTTTTTTCATTATCTTAAGACCACCCAGAACAAGTGCCCTATTTAGGTTCTTCAAGGGTACTAAGTCACAAATAGTTCCTAATGCAACCAAATCTAGCCATTTCCTTACATCAGGCTTTTTATTTGAAATGAAATAGCCTCTTTCTTCTAATTCTCGATTTAAGGCAACAATAAATAAAAAAGTTACTCCAACTGCTGCTAAAGTTTTTAAATTTTGATTAGAATGTTCATCGTCAATTCTATTTGGATTAACAATAGCATATGCAGCAGGAAGATTTACATCGCTTTTGTGATGGTCAAGAACGATTAGATCGATACCAAGTTGTCTTGCCTTTTCAATTGGCTCAAATGAAGTTGTACCACAATCTACTGTAATTAATAAATTTGATCCGATTTGATTCAATTTATCTATTGAATCCAAACTTGGCCCATACCCTTCTTTGACTCTGTCTGGTATATAAGTATTGATATCAATACTTATAGATCTAAAAAACCTTACGAGTAATGCTGATGAGGTTGCACCATCTACATCATAATCACCTAGAACGGCTACTCTTTCATTATTAATGATTGCATCAGCAGTTCTAACTGTTGCTTTTTTCATATCTTTTAAAATATTCGGGTCAGGAAGTAAATTTCTTATCTTGGGTCTTAGAAAGTCCTCAACTTCATTCATAGGAATATCCCTTGAAGCAATTATTCTACTAATTACTTCAGGAATTCCAAGTCGTTGAGACAGACTTAAAGCTAATCTCTCATCATCTAATCTAAATTTCCAAGTGTTTCCATTTACTGATTTATTTACACCCAAAACTATTTGATTATTTTGTAATAAGTTTGCTTTCAAAGTTTAGCTATTCCGGATAAAGCTTTATTTATTTCATGCTCTGCATGAATTTTTCTAATTGTTCCTGTTTTTGCTCTCATCACCAGTGAGTGAGTAGTAATATATTTTTTATTTACCTTAACACCATTCAACATAGAGCCATCTGTAACACCAGTTGCAGCAAATAATACATCTCCACAAGCTAATTGGTCTAATGTATACTTCCTCTCGAGATCCTGAATCCCTGTTCCAGTTGCTCTTTTTTTTTCGTCGTCATTTCTAAAAACTAATCTACCTTGCATTTGTCCACCTATGCAGGTTAAAGCTGCTGCTGCAAGCACACCTTCAGGCGCACCACCAACCCCCAGATAAATATCAACACCTGTTTCAGCATCAGCTGTAGCTATTACTCCTGCTACATCACCATCTGGAATTAATTTGATTCGTGCTCCAGTTGATCTAATTTCTTCAATAACTTTGGAATGTCTTGGTCTATCAAGAACGCAAGCTACAAGAGAGTCAGGAGAGACATTTTTTGCATCAGCTAAATTCCTAATATTTTGCCTGGGAGATAAATCTAAATCAACAACTCCGTCGGGTAAATTACCTCCGACTGCAATTTTATCCATATAAACATCAGGAGCATGAAGAAAACCACCATTTTCAGCCATTGCTAAAACAGCTAAAGCTCCTGGACCTCCATTAGCTGTGATTGTTGTTCCTTCAAGTGGATCTAATGCAATATCTATTAGATTTCCTCCTTTTCCAACCTTCTCACCAATAAAAAGCATTGGAGCTTCATCTCTCTCTCCTTCACCAATAACTACA
>PTLN01000192.1 GCA_002938125.1 Alphaproteobacteria bacterium MarineAlpha2_Bin1 | reverse complement strand
TTCTTTATGATCCTCGTGACCATCCTTATGTTCTTTATGATCCTCGTGACCATCCCTATGTTCTTTATGATCCTCGTAACCATCCCTATGATCGGTATGTTCTTTGTGTTTATCATGATCATGCTGTTCAAAACCATCACCACTTCTAATTCTATATTTAATTAAATTTGGAATTTCACTCAATAAAATATTCTTTTTTTTGTTATTCAAGTTATTAATAGGTTTGGTTAAAAATGTTTCTATATACGGACCAAACCAAAATATTACATCTGCTTCTTCTATTTGTTCTGCATTTTTAGGTGTCAAACTAAATCTATGTGGGGATGCTGTTCTATCTAATATTAATATAGGTTTACCTATTCCATCCATAATTTTTGATACTAAAGAATGTATAGGATGTATTGATGCAACAACTTTGACATCTGCCATACTTTTATTTGTTAGCAATAGCATAAATATTGTAAAAGGAACAAGTTTTTGTAATATTTTCATTTAAAAGCTTTCATTATATATTAAAATAAATTATAAATAGGAATGTAATGTTATAACATATATTTTTTAAAGTTCAAGGTAATTATGGAAAAGAATAAAGAATCACTTGTTGAGTTAAATAATGTTAGTGTAATTAAGCAAAACAAATGGCTAATAAAAAATGTTTCACTTGAAGTTAAAAGAGGCGAAATTATTACAATTATTGGTCCAAATGGTTCTGGCAAAACAACAACTGCGAAAATAGCTTTAGGTATACTTAAACCAGATCAAGGAAGTATAAAAAAATCAGATAATTTAACTATCTCTTATGTACCACAAAAAATTACAATAGATTGGACACTACCGCTAAAGGTTAAACATTTTATGGGTCTAACAAATAAAATTGATAAAAACAAAATTAAAAATGCATTAAAATTAACTGAAATTGAAAAACTTTATGATAATGAGATAAATACATTGTCTGGTGGTGAGTTTCAGCGAGTTATGATAGCAAGAGCAATAGCAAGAAAACCTGACCTTTTAATATTAGACGAACCATTGGAGGGTATAGATTTTAATGGTGAAACTTTACTTTACAATTTAATAAAAAGAATAAGAGATCAACTTAACTGTGGTATTATTTTAATTTCTCATAATTTACATATGGTTATGGCAGCAACTGATTTTGTTATATGCTTAAATAGTCATGTATGCTGTTCTGGAACTCCAAATACAGTTAAACAAAATAAAGAATATATATCCTTATTTGGACCTAGAGCATTAGAGGGTAAAGCTTTTTATACACATGAGCATAGTCATATTCATGAAGCTGATGGCACATTAAGAGAGATAATTTAAACTTAGAAATTATATCGTAGTTCAATGATTAATGATTTTTTTATAAGAGCTCTATTTGCTGGTATTGGTATCGCATTGATAACTGCCCCACTTGGTTGCTTTGTAATATGGCGTCGCCTATCTTATTTTGGAGATACTTTATCTCACAGTGCTTTGCTTGGTGTTGGAATCGGTATTTTTCTTGGTTTAAATTTCACTATATCAGTTTTTATTTTGTGTGCTATTTTATCTTTATTATTAATTTTTTTGCAAAGTAGAACAAAATTACCTTCAGATGCTTTATTAGGTTTATTATCACATTCAATACTAGCCGTAGGTTTAGTTTCACTAGCAGCAATGACTTGGGTCCGTTTTGATTTATTAAGTTTATTGTTCGGTGATATTCTAGCTGTTTCTAATTTTGATCTTTGGATAATATGGGTTGGAGGATTATTTATTTTATTTATTTTATATATAATTTGGAAACCACTTTTTGCTGATACAGTTAATTCAGATATTGCAAAAGCTGAGGGAATGAAAACTGAAATAGCTAATTTAATTTATGTTTTGCTATTAGCTCTAGTTATTTCTATGTCTTTGAAAATAGTTGGAGTATTATTAATAACAGGTTTATTGATTTTACCAGCGGCAACATCAAGAAATTTTTCAAACAGCCCTTACTCAATGATTTTTTTAGCAATTGTATTAAGTATATTGTCAGTTATTTCTGGCTTATTTGCCTCATTGCAATGGGACACTCCGTCTGGACCAAGTATTATAGTAGCATCATTGTTTATATTTATAATTTCATTAATACCATTTAAAAAGATTTTAATATTAAAATAGATTGAATTAAATGATTAACTCTGTATAATTTTTATTGATGGGAAATTTCTTATGAATTTAAATTTATCAAAAAATCAAAAGTTAGTTTTAAACCATTTAGCAAAACAAAA
>PTLN01000191.1 GCA_002938125.1 Alphaproteobacteria bacterium MarineAlpha2_Bin1 | reverse complement strand
AAAATTACCTCGCCACCATCACGACCAACGATTGGTTGTATTTTTTCATCAACAATTTCTTTTACTTTAAAAAAAATTTCAGATGTTTTGTCAAACAAAATTTCAACCTCTTCAGATGTGTCACTTAAATTATTCATAATTTAGCCTAACTTTGAATTAATTATATACAATAAACATTATATATTAGTTTTTTTATTATATACAACCTCTATATTTTATATAAATTTGAATATACCATTATATATTTAATTTGAGATATGAGAAGAAAAATGAAAAATACTAAGATTGTTTTATCATCATACCCATTGGGTATGCCAACTGAGGAAAACTTTAGAATAGATGAAACAGAGATACCTAATCTTAAAGATAAAGAGTTCTTGGTTAAAACATCTTATCTTTCAGTAGATCCTTTTCTTAGAATGTTAATGAATCCATCTGATGAATCTAATGCTCCATCAAGAGATGAGGGTCCTATAACAGATTTGGGTCAGGTTATGGCAGGAGGAAATCTTGGAAAAGTTATTCAATCAAAAAACAAAAAATACCCAGAAGGAAGTATTGTAGAGGGAATGCTTGGCTGGCAATCCTATCCAATTTCTAATGGTTGGGTGAATAAAAGACATAACCCTGCTGGCGTTGTGATTTGTAACTCCTCTCTAAATGTACCTATATCGGCTTTCGCAAGTATACTTGGCAGAGCTGGCTTAACGGCATTCTTTTGTGTTACTAGAGAACTTAAGCCAAAAAAAAATGATACTGTTGTTATTTCAGCTGCAGCCGGAGCTGGCGGTTCACTTGCAGGCCAAATTGCTAAAAAATTTGGTAGTTATGTCGTTGGAATCTGTGGAAGTGATGCTAAAGTCGAATATATTACAAAAAAATTAGGTTTTGATATAGGTATTAATTATAAAAAAGATAATATTGATCTTTATAGTGAGTTGAAAAAAGTATGTCCAAAAGGAGTTGACGTCCATTATGATAACGTTGGTGGGGAAATAATGCAAACAATAACAAAACTTCATAATCCTGGTTATAGATACAGGTTAGTTGGAATAATTTCAGAGTATAACTCCATTCCTAAAAATAAGGATTTTTGGTCTTGGCCTTATGAAAAGCCTATGTTTGTTGTTCATGATTATACCAATGAGTATGAAATTGGAATTGAAACTCTATCAAACTGGATAAAGAACGATGAAATTAAATACCATGAAGATATTATTGAAGGAATTGAAAATACACCCAAAGCATTTATTGGAATGTTAAATGGAGATAATATTGGTAAAAGACTTATAAAAATTTAAAAATTTGTTATTTCTAAACCTCTCCTAAACGAGTCTCTATTTTTCAAAACATCTATCCAGCGAGAAATATGATTATAATTATTTAAACTATCAGGTAATCTTTTTATTGACCCAAACATAATTGGGAATGCCATAACATCACAATAGCTTATGGTATCACCTGCTAAATAAATATTTTTTTCTAACCTTTCATCAATAGCTTTAAGATATCTTTTTATTTCTGATAAAATCCAATAATTTATCTCCCCTAGATTAGTTTTTGCTCTAAATTCAATAAAATATTGACTTCCTAACAATGGTGTCAAACCAGCACTAATTACATTAGCCCAAATATGAGAATTTACTCGTTCTTCGATTTTATTAGGCAATAATAATTGTGTTTTTTCTGTAAGGTATTGAGCAATTGCTTGTGTTTCGAAAATGATAATTTTTTTATTTTCACAATCAAAATCAATTATAGAAGGATATTTCCCAACAGGGTTTATTTTTAAATATTCATCACTGGGGGGTTCTCCCGCTAATCTCTTTACCTTAATTAAGTTAAATTCTAGGCCTAACTCGTTAAGTAAAATAGCAATCTTTTGACCATTAGAGGTTGGGACACAATAAAAATCTATCATAAATCTACCTTTTAGTTTAAGATCATATTCCTATATTATATAAATTTTTTATTTAATATATAGAAAGATTTGTTATGAATAAAAATAAACTTGGTAATCAGAAAACCAACTTAATGATGGCTATACCAAATCATGATGATTTCTCTCGTGAGTTATTTGTTCAGGCATTCATTTGGAAATTAAATACCGAATATGTAAATAAATTCAAAAATTTGTTCCCAGATAATAAAACTTCAAATGCTAAAGTAAATTTACTTGATGTAACTAAACAAAGAAAAAAATTTTTAGATCATTCCTCAGGAAAGATATGGAGCAGCCTCCGGAGAATTGGACGTGAATGGACTTGTGAAGCTGTTGGACCAACGGTTGAAAAACAACTTCCCTATTTGATTGATAAATCAAAAACTATAATTAGAAAGAAGACTAAATATTTCTCATCTTTTGCATAGCTAAGCGCTGCCATGGT
>PTLN01000190.1 GCA_002938125.1 Alphaproteobacteria bacterium MarineAlpha2_Bin1 | reverse complement strand
TAATACACCTTTAAAAGCTATTGCAACACTATGCCTTCTAAAATCCGGTGAAATGAAACCAATTTTCAACTTACTTTTAGGATTTGTATAATTTCTTTTTTCAATTAAATCCTTTTTTGAACTTACAAATCTTTGTGCGCGTTCAGAAGTGAATATTGCTGTTCTTTTCTTTATTATTTTACTAGCTGGCATGCATTGTAAACCAAATGGAGAGACCGAAGGTACTTGCTCTTTTTCTAATTCATTATTTGTATTTTCGATGACCTTGGATACAACTGCTTCTAAATTTTCCCAATTACATTGTTGCATCAATGCATGTGCAAAAAAAGGATATACTAAATTATTATTGGAATCCTTTTCTAGTGCTTTTCTGAAAGCAATAACTGATTCATCGTGTCTACCATATAATTGAAGTAATGTTCCTAAGTTAAAATATATCTGAGATTTATCTGGGTGTTTATCTATAAGTTTTTTATAAATTGAAATTGCATCATAATATTTCCCAAGGTTTTGAAGTGATACTGCTAAATTATTTAATGCTTCAGGGTAATCAGGTTCAAGGTCATATGCTTTTTTATATGCATCTATTGCAAGTTCTTCTTTGTTTAATGATTGATAAACTAAACCGATACCATTAAAAGATCTTGGATCTTTAGGGTTAATATTTATGGCTTTTTTAAAGTATTTCAAAGCTTCATTAAATTTAGCGTGATTTCTAAGTAAATTACCTAGATTAATATAAGTTACTGCAAGTTTAGGTGCTAATTTTATAGCAGATTTATAACTGTCGTAAGCTTTGTCGAAAATACCTTTCTCACTATATGAATTCCCTATATTATTATAAGTTTCTGGTGATTTACCAAATTTTTTTATTATTTTTTCAAAGTGACTTATTGCTTTAAAATGTTCCTTTTGATTTTGTAATGATATTCCAATATGTAAATCAGCATCAATATTATTTGGGTCTATTTCTATGACCTTTTTAAATCTTTCTTCTGCATCCTTAAACTTACTTTGTCCGGATAGAATTTGGCCAATTCCCATTTGAATATTTATATTTTTTGGGTTGATATTTTCAGCTTTATCGAACAATTTCTTTGCTTCAAAATACTCTCCATTATTTATTTTAAAAAAACCGTAAGCCGTAAGGGAAGCGATAGATTTTGGTTCTAATCTAATAGCTGCTTTATAATGTGTTTCAGCATCTTCCTTTCTATTTTGTCTTTCAATAGACTTAGCTAGTTCAATAATTCCGTTTACCCAATTAGGTTTCAAATTTACCGCGATACGAAATTTATCTTCAGCTTTTTTGTACAAACCTTTAAAATATAATATTAGTCCTATATGGAGATATGCTTCAGCATGATTCTTATCAAGATTAATAACAATCCTTAAGCTTTTTTCAGCTTCATCATATTTTTTTAACTTTATTAATACTGCACCTAAAGCTAAATGTGCTTCTATTAACTTTGGGTTAATATTTATAGCTTTTTTAAGAGTTATAATAGCATCTTCATATTTATTTAATTTTAAATATAGGGATCCTAAATTACATAATGTAGCACTTATATCTGGATCTATTTCAATTGCTTTAAGGTATATTTTTTCAGCTTCATCAAATCTTTTTTGATTTTGAAATAAATTACCTAAATTAGATAGAATTTTGGTGTCATCAGGTATAATCTTTAAGGCATCTTTTAATATTGATTCTGCTTCAGCATATTTATTTTGCTCGAGGTATACTGCACCTAAATTAATCAGAGCTTCCGGAAGTTTTGGATTTTTTTCCAGTGCTTTATTATAAAAATAAACAGCATCATCAATTCTTCCTGAACGGTGAAGGGATAAGCCTATTGTAAATTGGTCACTTGCTGTACTTTCCATGCTACCAATTTAAATATCTTAAGGTTAATAATTTATTTAAATTAAAAGAAAATTGTAGGCATAATTTTCTTTTACAAAACAAAAATTTCTTTATTTATGATTTTTTTTGCCTAGTTAACAAAAAATTAATTTAACTTTAATTTTTAATTTTAAAAAAAATCAATAAAAACAATAGCTTATATAATTTAATTTTTAATTTAGTTTGGCATATCCATTGCGAATACAAGGTCGGCGATTATGCCAAATGAAAACCCAGGCTTTGAGCCGCCTCGTGAGAGAGAGAAAAATGGCTATATCTATAAATACTAACTTAGCAGCTGCTGTAGCTGTACAAAATTTAAATAAAACTAATAAATTACTTAATAGTTCACAACTTAATATTGCTACTGGTTTAAGAGTAAATGGTCCAAAGGATGATGCATCAACTTATGCTATTGCTCAAAACCAGAGAGGTGATGTTGCTGGTTTTAAAGCTATTAGAAGTGCTTTAGCAAGCGGAGAGTCAGCAGTAAA
>PTLN01000019.1 GCA_002938125.1 Alphaproteobacteria bacterium MarineAlpha2_Bin1 | reverse complement strand
TTCATAAATTTTATAGGAATACCAATATGATCATTACCATCAGAGTCTTTCACCCTCATTTGCCTCTCCCAAACTTGTGGCGAATTCCAAGCCTCTTTTAAATCACAAACATGCATCCAACATATATCTCTGCCTTCAAACCACTCTTCCCATTCAAATTTATTTTTTTTTAGAAATTCATTTCTTAAAAACTCTATTGCCGGGCCATGATTTTTTCCGGCTGGACCAGTTACAGGTTCAATAAACTCTGGGCGATCTAATCCTTCGAAAAGTTCTTTTACAAATTTATGCTCACCACCACCAAGGGCAATAAAATTATCTTCTTTCACTCTGTAAATATTAAGCATTGCATTGCCACCATGTGTTCTCTCGCTTAATCTATCTGGAACGGCATTACCCCCAAAAACGGGCCCTACAATGTTTGGCGAAGCATTAAGAACACTTTCAAACATGCTTATATCAACATAATCACCTTTACCAGTGGTATTTGCCCTAAAGAGTGCCATCATTATCCCACCAAATGCTAAATGAGAAGATAACATATCTGATATGGCAACACCTATTATAGCAGGCCCACCATTTTCTTCAGGTGATTTGGTTAAACTAAGAATTCCGGCAGCAGCAACAGCCGCAGTATCATGGGCAGGTTTATCTTTCCAGGGCCCATCTTGACCAAAAGCAGACATAGAGCAGTATACAAGTTTAGGATTTATCTTTGATAATGCTTCGTAATCAATACCTAGCCTAGTCATAACACCAGGCCTAAATGATTCTACAAAAACATCAGCGTCCTCAATTAACTTAAAAAGTATTTCTTTACCTTCACCTTCTTTCAAATTCAAAGAAAGACTTCTTTTTCCTCTTTGTGTTGTTCTAAATACAACAGTAGAATCACCTTGAACCCAAGGGAAAAATTGAGAAGAGCGGGTGGGTTCAGGTGCGTTAGGATTCTCAATCTTAATCACATCAGCACCATGATCAGCCATCATCAAAGTTACAGCTGGTCCAGGTAAAAATAAAGAAAGGTCAATAACCTTTAAACCTTGAAGTTTCATAAGCCTCCTCCAATAAAATATTTACTCATACAACTTTATTTTTCTTGAAAACTTCTATTTCATCTTCTGAATAACCTAATTCATCTAGAATTTTTTCAGTATGCTCTCCTAATAGCGGAGCTTTCTTTACCGGCAATCTCTGTCCGTCCACCAGAATTGGGTTGGACAATGTCCTAATCTCTTTTTTGTGAGGATGAGAAAAGGTTTGAATCATTTCGCGTTGAACAACAAAAGGGTTATCTAGAGCTTTATCCAAATCATAGACAGGTCCAATAGGTATTTTACCTGAAAATATTTCCATCCAATCTGATACTGTTTTCTCATTAAATACTTCATCAAGAACACCAGTTAATTCGTCTCTATTCTCTAATCTAGACTTAAAATCTGAGAATTTTGGATTATTGGATATTTCATGTTTACCAGTTAAATCGATTATTATTTGCCAAAACTTCTCTGTCATGGCCATAACATATAACCAACCATCTTTAGCTTTATATAGCTGAGAAGGAACTAAAACAGGATGAGCTGATCTTGGAGTTCGTTTAGTTTTATGCGCTTCATTTAAATACCATATGGAAGTATATGAGGTTTGAAATAAAGCTGTATCAAAGAGACTTACATCAATATCTCTACCAATACCAGTTTCTCTAGCACTTAAAATAGAAGATAGAAGACCTAACATGTTTGTAATACCAGTGGTCCAGTCAACTATAGAAAGGCCCATTCTAGTCGGAGGACCTTCAGGCTCTCCAGTCAGGTACATAAATCCAGTTTCACCTTGCATGAGATAATCATATCCAGGCCAATTTACTCTTGGACCTGAACGACCGTAAGCAGAAATATGAGCGCATACAATTTTTTTATTAAATTTTGAAAGATCAGAATATGTTAATTTTAATTTCTCAGGTTGATCACCACGCAAGTTGCTAGTAACGCCATCAGCTTTTTTAACTAGTTTACAAAAAATTTCTCTTCCTTCATCTGATTTTAGATCGAGAGTTATACTTCTTTTATTCCTATTCATAGACTGAAAGAATTGACTATCGTTTTCACCTAACAAGTAAGGAGCAACATGTCTAGCGCTATCGCCACCGGCTGATTTATTTTCTATTTTAATTACATCGGCACCCAAATCAGCAAGATGCATGGTCCCAAATGGACCAGCACCATAATGCTCGACAGCTAATATTGTAATACCCTTTAAAGGAAGTGACATTTTGTAATAGAATTAATTTGTTATTATATTGGATTCCTGGCAACTAATTGTTTTGCTATAATTATACGTTGTATTTCATTTGTGCCTTCGCCGATACACATTAAAGGTGCATCACGAAAATACCGCTCAATATCAAATTCTTTAGAATAACCATATCCACCATGAATTCTCATTGCATCTAAAGAACATTCAACTGCAATTTCAGAAGCATAATATTTAGCCATACCTGCTTCCATGTCACACCTCTCACCTTTATCGTAAGCTTCAGCGGCTTGCATTACTAAAAGTCTCGCAGCTTCTGTTTTAGTTGCCATATCACCAAGTTTTAATTGTATTGCTTGGTGTTGTGCTATTGGTTTGCCAAATGTATGTCTTTCTTGAGCGTATCTTGTGGAGTCCTTTAGAGCGGCAGATGCTATACCTACACCTCTTGCCGCAACATTTATTCGACCAATTTCAAGGCCGCCTGCTGCTTGGTAGAAACCTTGACCCTCTTTTTGACCGACTAAATTTGAGGAAGGAACTTTAAAATTCTGAAATACTAACTCTGCTGAGTCAATTGATTTATAACCTAGTTTTTCTAACCTCTTTGATACAGTAAAACCCTCACCCTTTTCGACTATAAAGAATGACATACCTTTGTGCGCCGGATCAATATTTGGATCTGTTTTAGTCAATAAGGCAAAACAGCTACCTTCTACACCATTGCTGATCCAGGTCTTACTTCCATCGATAATATAATTTTCACCATCTTTAGTTGCTTTAGTTCGAATACTTTGCAAGTCAGTCCCTGCATTTGGTTCTGTTAAACCCAGACCACCCCTAAGTTCGCCAGTGGCAAAACGTGGCAAAAATCGTTGTTTTTGATCCTCTGTTCCAAACCTTTGAACAAGTGTTGCCATAATAAGATGCGAATTAAATATTCCTGTAAGAGCCATCCAAACTTCTGTGATTCTCATTACGACCTTAGAGTATGTTGCAGCGGACATACCAAGACCACCGTATTTTTGATCTATAATAGCTCCAAACAAACCCATTTCTTTCATTTGTTCAACTATTTCGTGAGGGTATTCATCAGCGTGATCATACTTTTTAACAACTGGCCGAACTTCACGCTCAAGCCATTTATCTATGGTATCAAAAATCTGTGCCTCTTCTTCTTTAGATAAACCTTGATAATCTATTTGCTCTGCAACACTCATTTTTAATTAACTCCTATTTTACTTAATTTTAATAATTTTTTACTTTGTCGTAAACTGCATATCCTTTTTTTGGAATAAGCATTTTGCGTTCGAAACTCATAACAACATTATCTTTTTGGTTTTTTCCTATTGTTTTAATTGTAACAATACCTTGACCTTCTCTAGATTTTGACTCTCTTTTACCTAATACTTGAGATTCAGCGTAAAGGGTATCACCAACAAAAAGAGGAGAGGGTATAGAGATTTCACTCCAACCAAGGTTGGCAATTGCCTTACCACTGGTATCTTGAACACTCATTCCAACAAGAATGCCCAACGTTAAAGGACTGCATACTAAAATTTTTCCAAATTCACTCTGTGAGGCAAATTCTTTATCAAAATGCATTGGATGTTGATTCATTGTTAATAATGTAAACCACGTATTATCTGTTTCGGTAATTGTTCTACCTGGCCTGTGTTCGTAAATATCATCAATCTGAAATTCATCGTAATACCGACCTTGAGACTCTCTAAACCTATTTTTTTCAATTTCTTTTGCTATAACAACCATAATATTACCTTAAATAAAACTAAAATCTTATTATTCAATACTTAAGAGATCTGAACCATTATGAGATACCCATAATAATGAGGCAATTTTAGCGAATGGTTTAATTAACTCAAGATCTAAATTTCTATATGTATTTCTAGCTTGAGACCCACATATTAGCTGGCCCAACATATGCCCCTTCCAGAAAAATGGATAATATATAGATGATCCCATCCTAGATGTATCCAATATTTGTTTAAAATCTTGATGATCATCTGTGTTTGACAACAGCAGAGGCTTCTCATTTTTCACAACTCGACCCGGATGACCGTGATCTATAGGAATTTTAAGCCTAAATTGGTGTTCTGGGAAATTTTGTTGCGCAAAAAATACATTAAGATTTTTTTCCCTTGAAATCATAACTGCAGCAGAAACGATATACTGAGTCTCACCATTTTTTAAGCCACCAGGCTTTAAATGAGCAGATTTATCTCCGAGTATCTTAATTATGGCATCAGTTACTACACTTAATGCAGTTTCAGCACCATCTTGATCCAGACATTTTTGAAGAAATATATTCCAAAAATCTTCTGAACTATCAATATTATATTTACTATATTCAATCATAGCACATAATTATGAATTTTGTTCCGCAAATAACTGGGCAATTTCATTCCTCGTCCCAACCCAAACATCTTTTTTAGTTTTAATATACTTCAAAAAATCCTCGAAAGCACCTATTCTGCCTGGTCTTCCTATTATTCTAAGGTGTAAGCCAAGAGACATATATTTATGCATACCTCTACAACCTTCATCATATAAATAGTCAAAGGTATCTGTCGCATACTTCAACCATTGAGAAGGAGTAAGAGCTGGATCTGTCCAAAATTTCATATCATTGGTATCTATAGCATACGGTAATATAATTATTTTTTTATCATCACCCCAAAAAGGTATATCATCTGAATAATCATCCATATGATATTTATACCCCTCCTCAATTAAAAGCTTTCTTGTGTTTTCAGTAAGTAAATACCTTGACAACCAACCAAATGGTCTTGTTCCTGTTGTCTTTTCAATAGATATAGTTGCCTTTCTGATAAATGATCTTTCTTCATCTTCATTTAGCTTAAATTGGTGAATCCATCTGTAGCCGTGAGAACATGCCTCATGCTTTCTCTCACGTATATATTCCCCTATTTGGGGCGCTCTCTCAAGTGAAAGCGCACATGTAGTCCAGGTGCATCTTATGTCATATTTATCAAGTAAATAAGCTATCCTTGGAAAACCAGCCTTTATACCATATTCATAATTAGACTCGTTTGAGTAATTTCTAATTGGTTTTTTTACAAAAACACCTAACTCATCCACTGGCTCCATACCCTTGTCATTAGGTTCTCTGATTGACATCTCTGATCCCTCTTCAACATTAACAACAATGGATACGCCTACTTTAGCTTTATTTGGCCATTCAATCTTTGCAGTTTTATCCATTTTTTCTCCTCAAATATTTTGTAAAGACCTTAAAGATACACTAATGCATTTCTTCTCCTCCAGAAACATCTAAGTTCTGGCCTGTGATGTACGCAGATTTATCTGAACATAAAAACACACACATATTTGCAATGTCATCAGTTTTTCCAACTCTACCAAGAGGTATCCTCTCCCTCATTGCCTTTAAATAATCTTTTTCTGAAAAACCTCTACTTGAACTAAAATGTTTATTCTGCCAATCACCAAGTCCCGTAGTAACATGATTTGGACATATTGAGTTAACTCTAATATTCTCTTTTGCAAATTCCAATGCGGCAGTTCGTGTAAGGCCTACCAAAGCATGCTTTGAGGAAACATAGGCGGCGGCACCAGGAAAACCTCTTTTTGCCGCCTGGGATGCAATATTTATTATAGTCCCTCCCTGACCTTGTAAAGCCATTTGTATAGCAGCATGTTTTATCCCAAAAAAGGCCCCCCTGAGATTAACATTTAAAACTGTATCCCAATCACTCTGATTAAGCTTATCAATTTTTTCCATTAAGTAACCAATACCTGCATTATTAATCAGTATATCTAATTTTCCATATTCCTTTACTGCATAACTGATAGCATTTTTAACTTCTTCTTCATGTAAAACATTACAAGCTACACCACTAGCATTCCCACCATTTTTCAAAATTTCATCAATTATCTCACTCATTTCAGAATTTAGGCCAATATGTTCTTTTGTAAATTTTGCACCTTGTTCTGAGCCTAAATCTGATAAGACTACTGAACCCCCCTCTTTTGCAATTGCTCTAGCCATTGCTTGACCTAGACCTTTATGACGCCCAGAACCAGTTATTAAAGCTACTTTACCTTCTAAAGAACTCATGAATTTTCTCCTAATGATAGTATATTTAACCTGCAAACCTCTCAGTAACCAAAAAAATGGGAGAGTCTGCTAGGGATTGAAATTTATTAGCCACATCATTCATTTTTGGTTCTGAGGCTATATCATTCGGTAAAGAGTCAAAATCGCTTATGTCTAAAACTTCTATATATTGATAGGGAGGAACTGCATCAGATCCAAAAATACCCTCTGTTCTATATAATTTAAAATCTCGTACTGACTTTAATGATCCAGCAATAGGAATATCCACCTCCTTAGCCCACTTCTCGTAGTCTTTCTCACTCACTCCATCTTTAAGATTGAATAAAACAATTAAAGTTCTTTCTTTCATTTTTTCCTCAAAAATTAATTTAAAATTAAATCCGACACCTTTTCACCAATCATAATAGATGGAGCATTTGTATTTCCACCCACAAGAGTAGGCATTATTGAGGCATCAGCAACTCTCAAGTTTTCAATACCAAAAACTTTTAATTCTGGATCTACAACTGAGTACTCATCATTACCCATCTTACAGGTACCTACAGGATGATATATAGTCTCAGCTGTTTCTTTTATCCATTTATTTAATTCATCATCCGACTTGATATCTGGGCCAGGTGTTTGTTCCTCTCCTCTTAAATGATCAAATGCAGCTTGAGAAAAAATATTTCTTAAGATTTTAACACCTGACCTTATGCAATTGATATCTGTTTCTTCAGAGAGAAAATTCGTGAATATAGATGGTGAAACTTTAGAATTAGATGACAAAATTTTTACAGAACCTCTAGAATCAGGCCTCAAACAGCATATATTTGAAAAAAAACCATGCTTACTCATACCACCCATATTGGGCCCAAGACCAGGAAGAAAATGAAATTGTATGTCAGGCATTTCTAGGTCCTTATTTGTTTTAACAAATGCCCCACCTTCAAGAGGAAAGGCTGCTGCTGGGCCAGACTTAAATAAAATTGCCCTAAGTAATGCAAAGGGAGCAACATGTGGCTTGAACATACTTCTTATCGTGATTGGTTTTTTACATAAATGTTGAACATAAACAGCTACATGATCCTGTAAATTTTGACCAACTCCTGGCAAATTCTTAATTAAATTTATGCCTAAATTTTTTAAATGAGAGCTATCTCCTATTCCTGAATACTGCAGGATGGCAGGTGAATTAATTGCTCCAGCAGAAATAATTATCTCTTTATTAGCGTTAACTATAATTGACTCTCCAACTTTCTCATACTCAATTCCGGAAGCCTTATTCCCTTTGAAAACAATTCTTTTTACATGAGCATTTGTTAGGATATCCAAATTTTTTCTTTTTTTGATAGGATTTAAATAAGCAACAGCGGCACTCTGTCGTCTACCATTAAAAATCGAAAAATCGTATCTTCCGAAACCTTCTTGTTGAGATCCATTAAAATCATCTGTTAAAGGGAAGCCCGCTGAATTTCCAGCATTTACAAATGCGTCAAACAATTCATTTTTTGTATGAGATCGAGTTACTTTTAAGGGACCATTCTTGCCATGGAACTTATCATCCCTCTCAATATGATTTTCAAGTTTTTTAAAATATGGCAACACGTCATCATATGACCATCCTGTACATCCTAATTGTCTCCAGATATCATAATCTCTTTTGTGACCACGAATATAAACCATTCCATTAATGGAGGATGAACCTCCTAGTGTTTTACCCCTTGGAATAAATATTCTTCTATTTTCAAGGTTGGGATCTGGTTCACTATGGTAATACCAATTATTAATATTTAATGGAAAGAGTGCACCACACATGATAGGAAGATGTATCATTGGGTTTAGATCTTTGCTTCCAGCTTCTAATAGGAGAACCCGATTAGATGAATTTTCTGAGAGTCTATTAGCAATGACACAGCCAGCAGAACCGGCTCCAACAATTATATAATCATACATATGAATAACAAAAAACTTTGTCCCTTTTCTATAACGCCCCCTCTGAAACTCTCCAACAACCAACAAACCTTCCATCATCCATTTTGGTTAAATGTTGTTTCATATCCTTACATTCTTCAAGTTGATGAGAACATCTACCATACAAATAACATCCCTGTGGTAAATTTTCAGTAACTGGACTTGGAATCTCTCCTTCCAATGATTCCCTTACATCTCTATCAACTCTTCTATCAGAAGTATCTGGAAATAGATGTGCAGCTAGTAGAGCTCTTGAATATGGGTGTTGTGGATTATTGAAGACCTGCTCCTTTGTGCCAACCTCAACTATTTGCCCTAAATAAAGTACCACCACTCTATGACATATATATTTAATAGTAGTAAGATCATGGGAAATAAATAAATAGGAAATGCCAAGACTACTTGATAGATCCATTAATAATCTTATTATTTCTGCTGTTGTTTCTGGAGTTAATGCAGAAGTCGGCTCATCCAAAACAATGAAGTCAGGATTCGAGGCTATTGCTCTAGCTATCGATGTCCTCTGCTGCCTACCAGCGCTCATTTCTCTTGGCAAAGCTTGTCTCATTGAAGTCTCTAAACCAACCAAGTTAAGTAATTCAGAAATACGAGACATTTTTTCTTGTTCTGTCATTTTAGTATGTAAATCGAGCGGCTCCTTAAGCACTTGCTCAACTGTCCAGCGTGGATTAAGAGAGTCTAAAGGATCTTGAAAAACTATTTGAAGATTTGACCTCTTTTCTTGAAACTCTTTGAGTGAAAGAGTATCTAATCTCTCATCTCTAAAAATTATTTCTCCTGAAGTTGGTTGTTCTAACCTCAGCACACATCTACCAATTGTGGTCTTACCTGAACCAGATTCTCCCACTAAACCTAAACACTCTCCTGACCTCAACTCAAAAGTTGCATTATCAACTGCGTGAACTCGTGATTTGGAACCTCTGATTGGGAATTCTTTAATTAATGAATTTACCTTCATTAGTGGATCAGATTGTTGATCAACACTGGTCATTACTACCTCGCCTGCTTCCTGAGCTTCTCTCTGTAGCTGCAAAATTCTTTTACTATACTCATGCTTTGGCGACTTAAAGAATGTAAAAACATCCGAATCTTCAACTATCTGACCTTCATACATGATCAATACTCTATCACAATAATTTGCAACTATACCTAAGTCCTGGGTTACTAATAAAACTGCTGAGTTAGTCTGGCGACACGCATCCCACATTTGATCTAGAAATTGAGCCTGAATTGTGACATCTAGTCCTGATGTTGGTTCATCTGCTAATAATAGCTTTGGTGAAGAAGAAAGCGCCATTGCAATTAGTACTCTTTGAGCCATTCCTGAAGATAACTCATGTGCATATGCTTTCACTCTTCTCTCTGGGTCATTGATACCAACTAATTTCAGCATCTCAACAGCATGAGACCAAGCTTCTTTGGATCTTACTTTATTATGAGCCCTATAAACATTAGAAATCTGGTCCCCTACTCGGAGCATTGGGTGAAGAGAGTACCTCGGATTCTGGGTAATCATTCCAATATCTTTACCTCTAATACTTCTTACTTCTTCATCATCCATTTGAAGCAAGTCTTTACCCATATACTTAACTGATCCTGACTCAAAGACTCCAGGAGGTCTAACCAACCCTAACAATGACATAGCTGCAGTAGATTTCCCGCAACCTGGTTCACCCATTAAACCAACAAACTCTCCTGGTTTTATTGAAATATTAAAATTTTTCACTGCATATACATCAGGACTATCAATAAGAGGAAACCTGACAGTTACATCTTCTGCCTCCATTATCAGTCCCTCTATGTCTTTTTTGTTATTTATATTTTCTGTCATGTATATTTACCTTTATCGATAATCCTCTTCTAGTCCATGCCCTACTGCTGCATAACCAAATATCGTCAAAGAGATGGCAATCCCAGGAAAAATGGACTGCCACCACTCACCTAAAATAATCTGAGGAGCACCAAGAGAAATCATAAGACCCCATTCCGGTGTCGGAGGCCGTACACCAGCACCAACAAAACTTAAACCTGACGTTAAGAGAACAGCAAAGCCAACTGTTGTAGAAAGCTGAATAAGTGATGGCACTATTGAGTTTGGCAAAACATGTTTAAATGCTACTTTCCATTGTGGGTTTCCAACAGCTCTTGCTGCCTCTACATACCCTCTAGAAATTTGCCCTAAAACCTCAGCTCTTGTAAGTCTAATAAAAATGGGTGTGTAAACTAAACATAAAGCCAAAATAATATTAAATTCATTTCTTCCTGAGAGAGCAACCAGAATCATTGCAGTTATAAAAACTGGAAAAGCTTGTAAAAGATCAGATATTCTCATAAGAACCTCGGTTGCAAAGTTTTTATAAAAACCTGCTATTAGACCAAGTACTGTACCTAAAACCATTGAGGCTAATGCTGAAAGCAATGCTATTACCATATCAGTTCTAGGAGCTGAAATGGTTCTAGAGAAAACATCTAAACCAGAGTTATCTGTTCCAAACCAATGAGGAGGTTCAGCACCTTGAAAAACAGTTTGAAAGAAAAGTGCTGGCCAGTCCCATATTGCTGGTGGGGCAGCAGAAACATTACCTGTTGCTGCGTTTGGATCATAAGGAGAGATCCATGGACCAAAGATTGCTAAAAATAAAGATAGAAATAAGATGATACACCCAAAAGCAAAAAGTTTTTCTTCTTTAAATTTTTTCCAGAGACGTATCTGTCTTCTTTTGGGGATTGCAACGTATTCCGATGTGCTGCTTTTTTGTTTTGAATCTAATTCTTCCATATAAACCAGTCTTTTTTTAAAAAGTTATTCTCGGATCAAGCATTGCATGAACAATATCAAGGGCTAAATAAATAATTAATGAAACCATAGCTATTACTAAAACTGTTCCCTGAATTGCAGGGTAATCAAAACTAATAATTGATCTTATTGAATACTCACCAATACCACCGATAGAATAAATTAATTCTACCGGAACTGCTCCACCTAACAAAAATCCATAAATAATAGCTGTTAAAGTCATAGCAGGAGCCATAGCCGCTCTTAATGCATAAAATGCAATTTTTCTTGGAGGTAAACCGGCACTCCTTGCATAAAGAATATAATCTGACCTTATAACTCTAATCATATTTTGCCTTATCATCTTCACAATAGGACCTGATACAACAAAAACTAGTGTTAAAACTGGCAACATTAAATGATGTGCAGCATTAAAGAAAATATCTAGTCTCCCTCTTAAAAGTGAGTCTATAAGTATAAATCCGGTAATTGAGTTAGGTGCTTCTAATAGAGGATCTAACCTTCCAAGTGGAGCTGGTGCATGAGGTAGGCCAGCTTGTTGCAGCGCAAAGAAAAAAATGAAAACAAACAATATCCCCCACCAAAATTCAGGCTGTGAACCCGCGAATAAACCCCAAACGAATGTAAATTTATCAGCAGCTCCACCCGGCCTTGTTGCACTACTCATCCCTAATGGCAAAGCAATAATGAATGCAAGTATCAAAGCATATGTAATCATCTCTAATGTAATTGGAAGAAATCTAGTTACTTCATGAAGTATTGGCTCGCTTGTTACCCATGATTTTCCGAGGTAGCCATTGATAATTCCTGGTTCATCTACAACTGAAAAAATACCAACGTAGTTTAATAGTTGCTGGCCACTAGAGTAATGGAGACCTAGACTCTCAGTAGCTTGCTGAACAGCCTCCTCACTGGCGTTGAAACCTACGAGCCTTGCAACCGGATCAGCAGGTAGCAGACGTATCATGAAGAAAACAACTATACTTATACCTACTAACTGAAGAAGAGCGATTAAAAGTCGCTTAACAACAAAACGTCTAACCATGGTTCCTCCCACCAATACTGTCCGCACATTTAAACAGAACTTGAAAAAAATTAAAGCATTTCTTTAAAAATTATTTAATTTTTCATTAATTTACATGAATTATAACAATATCTTGTAGTTTAGATGGGAACATGGGACCCAATTCCTAAATCTCTTGTTTCTAAATAGGCATTCCTCGACAATAAAAACACATCATTTATTGTATAGGTAATCTTATCATTATACCTTCCAACCCCAAAAATATTTGACTTTCCATCTAAGTCTGTATGAATAACTATAAATGTACTATTTATTGAAACCTCATGATCTTTTCTTGAAGTTTGACCAATAGAAACATGTCGCGTAAATTTTCCCAACCTTCTTAAGTGTTCTGGCACCATACCTAATAAGCTCTTAAGACCTTCAAAATCCTCATCCATCCATATCATTTCTTTATTTATCTCTGGACTAAAAGCTGTGATTTTATATTGAAAATCTTTACTACAAAGGCCAAGAAAACCATCAAAATCTTCCTCATCAAGCATCCAACAACTTTTTTGAATAAAATTTACAATTTCTTCATATTTAAGCATTTTTGATTTTATCTATTCAAAATCCAGATCTTTTCAAAATCTCATGGTTTGTTTATATTTAAGCTAGTCAGCTTTGACCATTCTTTATACCAAGCTCTTAACATTCCATCATCTTGCCCAGTTCCATTTTCTTCCCTTGCAATTATTTGATACCTAGATGCTGACTTGATAAAACCCTCACCGCAGGCCTCAGCTGCAAACGCATCCTCTGGAACATTCCGACCAAAAGGTCCCCAGTATTGGTTATGATGTTTCCATCGTAAACGTCTATCTTTTGAGGTGTCACCTCTGAGACCCAAACCGCGCCATTCCACTAGAGAAGTATTTTCATCAATTGGAGTCACTGTATCAATTCTTATAGCAGTGCCCCTTGCTAAAATTGCGAAATTAGGAAATAAATCAACAAAAAAGAAATCATCTGATGATAAACCAGGTAAAGCTTTACTTGACTGTCTGTAATTTATACCTTTGTAAGCGCCATATTTTGCTTTCAAACCACCCACCATTGCATGACCATTTGGCATAATTTTTACTTTACGATCCTTCATATTGCCTGCATTAATTTGTGTTTTTCTAAGTAAAACATGCATCCACTCATGATATAAATCTAAATTAGTTTCCTGCCATGCTTTCCAATTTGATTTTATCGTTGATTTGCTATAGTGAAAAACCTCCAACTCTCCGGAACATAAAGTATCTTTAAAGGGATCAAGTGAATTACCTATAAAATCATTTAATGGCATTATTTTTTTATTAAAACTTATAAAAATCATACCCATAAAAACATCAGTCTTTATCTCAGTTAAACCACATAATCTTTTTTGTAGGTTAGCATTATCGTAACCCTTCTCTCTAGGAATACTTGTACATTCTCCCCTATCATTGTACGACCAAAGATGATAAAAACATGTTAGTTTTTTTGAATTTCCACTAGGCGAGTGAATTATTTTTGCTCCTCTATGAGAACAAACATTTAAGAAACTTCTAATTTTATTGTCACTGCCTCTAATAATAATTAGAGGCTGACCTAGAAATGATATCGTCCTAAAATCATATTTATCTAATAGTTCACTTTCGTGACATAGAAAATGCCAGGTATGAAAAAAAATTTTGCTCTTCTCTGTTTCGAAAATAGTCTTGTCTGTATAAACATTTCCACTTACAAAATGAGTTTCTGGAAGAGATAACTTCCTTTCTAATGCAACAATGTTTTCGTAATTCATTTAAACCCTAACATAACTATTTTTTTAATAAACTATTTAGAAAATAAACATAATAATATCTAAACAAAATCATCTTTACTATTGAAGATTGGAGAAAAAATAAAATTATTTTAAAACAGTAGTTTATGGTACACGTAATTTTTTAATTTTTTTGTAACAATATCAAATTTTTTAATAGCAAGTCTGTTTAGGAGAAAAAAATGAAATCATCAATATTCCTTGTTCTCGCAGTATTAGGAGGATCCCTAATCCCTTTTCAAGCAGCAATTAATTCTATACTAGCAAAGAATTTTGGAAATCCATTTTTAGCAGCTCTTACATCAACTTTTATCTCTTTTTCTTCTTTATTGATCATAATTTTAGTTACAAGACAGCAAGTAGGTTTCTCTATAAATACAAATTGGTGGGTTTTAATTGGTGGAGGAATAATTGGAGCATTTGTAGTCTTCATTAGTCTTTCGTCAGCACCAATTTTAGGAGTATCAACGTTATTTGCCGCGTTATTTTTGGGTCAACTTTTGGCATCAATTTTAATTGACCACTTTGGTATCTTGGGTTTACAAACTAGAGCAATAGACCTTAGCAAAGTTCTTGGAATAATTTTTTTATTTTTAGGTTTCTATCTAGTAAGAAAAAGCTCAATTTAAAATAATAAGAAAAAGATCAATTTAAAATAAGAAGGGCGACACGACGGTCGCCCTAATATGTATGTGATAGTAATCATTCTACCCTGCCTTGACTAAATCTGTCATATACTACGTAAGTAGAGGGAGCAGTTAAGATATGATTACTTAGGCCTTCAGCTACCTTCTCTTTTTTGCAGCCTTTCTTTTTGGGGCCTTGCGCTTTGCAGCTTTCTTTTTGGCAGCTTTACGCTTAGGTGCTTTCTTCTTCGCAGCTTTACGCTTAGGTGCTTTCTTCTTTGCAGCTTTACGCTTAGGTGCTTTCTTCTTTGCAGCTTTACGCTTAGGCGCTTTCTTCTTTGCTACCTTACGCTTCGTTGCCTTCTTAGCTGGTTTACGTTTAGCAGCCTTTCGGGTTGTCCTCCTTGCCGCTGACTTCTTTCGAGCCGTTTTCTTTTTTGCGGCTTTTTTCTTGGTTGTAGCTTTCGCCATGCCAACCCTCCGTATAGTTATTACCCAAGTTATTAAAAAGGGAAAAAAATTTTCCCCAACTCACCAAAATACTAAACATACTAAATTATTTTAATCTTACTATTTTTAAAACATAACAACAAACTTTATTTTTAAAAAATATATTTAAAACAAAATAGTTTTATTTTTTTAAACTCTTTTTTTGTTTTTTGCAAACTATCTTACAAAAAATTGTAAAAATTAGTTCTAAATATTCAATTTTTCATTATTTTTTTATTAAATTTTTGTTTTTTGCAAACTATCCTACAAAAAATTGTAAAAATAAGTTCTAAATATTCAATTTTTCATTATTTTTTTATTAAATTTTTGTTTTTTGCAAACTATCTTACAAAAAATTGTAAAAATTAGTTCCAAATATTCAATTTTTCATTATTTTTTTATTAAATTTTTGTTTTTTTATATTACATATCAATTTATCTAAAATATTTTATTAATCAAAATAAAATTGAATTTAAATATTTAATTCTTGAACTCAGATTTAATTCTTTAGCATATAAAATATACCAAACAAAATCTAAGGCATAAGACCACCGCCATTAACCCATAACACTTGTCCGGTCATATATCTTGCAGAGGATCCGCATAAAAAAAGAATAGGCCCAACTACATCATCAACTTCCCCTAGCCTGCCTAAAGGTATATTTTGAATATATTTTTGATAATCTAGATCCCAATCACCATCTTCATTATCAACTCTTCCGGTGCCTCCAGCTAAAAATGCAGTCTTAACGGCAGCTGGAGCAACTGCATTTGCTCTTATTCTTGGGGCATTTTCAATAGCTATCCCTTTAGTCAATGCAATCAAACCTGCCTTAGAAGCTGAGTACGGTGAGTACCCAGGAAGAACTCTTGCTGCTAGTCCGCTTGCAACATTAACTATTGAACCTTGATCGGACATAAGAGGTATTGCAGAATTACATATTAGAAAAGCAGATTTAAGATTACCTTCAATAACTTCATCCCAGCCACTTGAACTCAGTTCATTCACATTAATTAAATCATTTTTAAATCCAACTAAATTAATTAATGAATCAATAGATTTATTTTCAGCATTCTCTGCAAATGCCTGCTTAACACTCCTCTCATCTGTTGCATCAATTGGCCTAAAATCTACACCATTGTCAACTGGATGTTTTTCAAAAGAAGTTTGCAGGTCAAAAACGGTAACTTTAATACCTGAAGCACTTGCTGCTTTTACTATTGACCTTCCCATTCCACCACAGCCTCCAACTACTATCATAGATGATCCTGATGATGGGCCTAACCTAGTAAAGTCAGCTTTAATATTAGCAGCAATTTTCTCCATAATTTTTATCCTATAATTTGCGAATTGATTAAAAAATGTAAAAAATGAGTTTATTAAAGCATATAATTAAATTTTTACAAAAACTTCATATGAAATCTAATTATTTAAGGCTATTAAATTAAGGCTTTTGTGGAACTGTTACGCCTACCATACTATCTCTGGAAACTAGCGCAGCTAACTCAGCCTCATTATAATTTTCTGTACCTTCAGGTCTTTGCGGCAAGACAAAATATCTCAAATCAGCCGTTGAATCTAAAACTTTAATTTCAACATTGTTGTCAACTTTTGTTCCAAATTCCTCCAAAACTTCTCTTGGGTTTATGACAACCCTAGACCTATATTCAAGACTTTTATACCACTCAGGAGGAGGCCCGAGCAGAGATCTCGGATAGCATGAACATAGTGTGCAGACCACTATATAATGGATTTTTTTAGTTTGCTCCACTACAGCTAAATTTGGCTCTGGAGCACCAACTTTATAACCTATCGAAGCTAAGGCTGACTTAGGATTTTGAATTAGGTTGATTTTAAAGTTTTTATCAACCCAAGCTCGCGCAACAATTTTCGCTCCGTCAGCAGGAGAGATTTTTTCTGACTCTTGCATTTGTCTTGAGAAATCATCTGCAGAAAAAATACCTTTTTCTATTAGCAACTCCCTTATAGCTCTTTCTAATAATTCCATTTCGTCAGGAAGCCTAATTTCATCATAAGTTTTTTCGTGATCGTGAGGCATAACTTTATTTTACTCCAGAGAAAATACTAATTATATAATTTTAACCAATGTTCATAAATATCAGCAGCTATTGTATCATTTTCAGGACCATTATAAGAGTCCCAAACATCCTTTTGTTTAAACTTTACAAGGTAAAGAGCTCTTTTAGGTAAACCTGGTTTACCTAAAGCAAGCTTTTCAGGATCCCTAAATATACCATGTTTGAATTCTATTATCCCTTTTTTCCCTCTTAAATATGAAGGTGTCCTAATATGACCAGGAGGGTCATGATCCAGAACTAATACTTCGTCTCCTACATTAAATTTAAAAATTTTATTTTCCCTCACTCTTAAAAGATCTTATTTTTTCTTTGATTTCCCTATCAGAGAGAACATCTTTATCAATTAATAGATTATAAATAGCATACAACCATCTTTCATAATATTTAAATTTTCTATAATTTTCTTTTGATAAACCTTCGATCTTAAAACGTAGCTCATCAACTCTATATACTTTTGCGCCACCCCAACCTATAAGGCGTTGCAAGATATCTATACGCTTATCTAAGGCAGATTTTTCCTTTTCGATAAAATTTATTGGACCTAAGTTTCGTCCACCTATATCATGTGGGCCAGGCATAACTTATTACACGAAACGAAATTTAGTAAGTCAATAGTTTCTATAAATTTTTCATAGATTTGGAGTAAAATTATGCAGGATAATGTATTTCATGTAGCTCTAGCAGTAGATAATTTATTAGACGCAACTAATTTTTATTCAAATATTCTTGATTGCAGAGAAAGAATTGACGCACGAGGCGATAAATATACTGTAATTAATTTCTTTGGTGCACAGTTAGTTTTAATAGAAGACTCTAGTGAAACCAATAAAACAAATGAAGAAGATGAAGAGTTTATTGAGCCCATAAAGCATTTTGGTATAATTATGGAATGGAAACAATGGCATAAACTAGCGCAAAACCTCGAAGCAAAAAAAATTCCGTTCAAAGTATCACCAAATATAAAACATCATGATAATGTGGGCGAAGTAGCAAATATGTTTATATCTGACCCATCAAATAATTACATTGAATTTAAATCTTACAAAGACAGATCTAAAATACTTTAAATTTTTAAATATTTAATATAAATCTTAATTTAATAAGTTCTATTTCTTTTAATCTCAAAGCTTGACCTATTTGCAGCTTCATCAATAGAAACTTTATCATCCCAAAGTTTTGCTACAAACCTTAATCCATTTTTGTCATCAGAAAGTTCGGAAGATAAATATTGAGATGGTTTTACCATTATTTCTGGCTCAAATAAATTGCCATCTGCTCCAGTTCTTGATTTATCTCCTACCTCTCCAGGAATCATTGCAGTATCAGTTGCTCCACCAGGTATCAAAATATTTGCCGTAATATTTGTTTCTTCTAGATCTTGAGCTAATATGCAAGTTAAACCTTCTACAGCCCATTTGGTTGATCCATAAGGGCTATAACCTCTTCTTTGCATTGTCATCAAACTTGTAGAAATATTTATTATTCTCCCCCAACCTTCTTTCATCATAAGTGGTATAGCTAACTTAGACATATTAAAGATTCCATTTAAATTCGTGTTAATAATCATATTCCAAGTATCTGTCTCAATATCCCATAACTTAGGTCTATTCTTAACAAAATTTTTATCCACATACGTCATTCCTCTACCAGCATTATTAATCAAAATACTTAATGCGCCCCATTTGTTAACTACTTTTGTCATAGCTTCTTCACATTTAGAGTAATCAGAAACATCTGCTTGAATAGTTAATATACAATCTTGACCGCCAATTTCTTTACACTCTAAAGCTGTTTGCTCTAATTCTTGACTTTCTGTAGAAGCAGTGATCGCAACTTTTGCCCCTTCAGAAACAAGGCCCAAAGCCATAGCTTTGCCTAAACCTCTTCCACCACCAGTAATAATAGCGACCTTCCCACTAATTGTATCGTCCATGAAATAATCCTTTTTAAAATGTAATTGATTGACAAAAAAATAATTAAATTGAAAATATCAATATATTTACTTTAATCAAATATTTATGTAATTAAATTGTTTTACTTTGAGGTTAAAATGATTATTAGGGAATTAGACGCAAATAAAAGGATCGATAATTATCATTCTGGACCAAAACTGAAAAATATTAATCAGAATATAGTCTTAGAAAAAACACAGAAATGGATTAGAGGAATAGTCTTTCATGAAATGATTTTAAGCTCTAAAAATTCTTTTATCTTATTAGAAGATGGTCACCTTCCAACATACTATTTTCCGAAAGATGACATCAAAATGAACTTGCTTTTTAAAAATAAGAAAACTACTTTTTGCCCTTTAAAAGGAGAAGCAACTTACTGGGATTTTAGATGCAAAGATGGAAATATTTCTGATATTGCTTGGAGTTACGAATGCCCTATTGAAGGTCAAAAAGAAATTACCGGACTTATTGCTTTTTATTGGAACAAGCTTGACAAATGGTATGAGGAGGCAGAGGAGATATTTTGTCATCCTAGAGACCCATACGTAAGAGTTGATGCAATTAAATCATCAAGAAATGTAAAAATATTTTTAGAAAAAGATCTAATTCTTTCAACTAATAAACCTATTATATTATTTGAGACCCACAAAGAGCCAAAATATTTCTTTTCTATAAATGAAATTGAAGCAAATTTAGTGTTTTCTGAAACAATATTTAGGTGCCCATATAAAGGAGTTTCAAATTATCTTTCAATTAAAGAAAATAATAAAACTTTTAAAGATGTGATCATGCAGTATACTGAACCAAGACCAGAAGTAACCATTTTAAAGAATCTAGCTTGTTTTGAAAAAAATGATTCTTTATCTGTTATTGTTGATTAAATAAAATTTAGGATTATTGATGAAAAAAAATAAATTAGAAGAACTCATACAAAATAATAAATCTATAATCGTTCCCGGCGGAGGCACCGCTCTGGAACTAAGACTAGCTGAATTAGCTGGTTTTGAGGCAGGCTATGTATCAGGATACGCAACTGCTGCTGCTGCTTATGGGGTTCCAGATGTTGGTTTAATTGCATTAAATGAAATTGAGACAAATGTTATTGCAATTAGAGGATCTACATCTTTTCCATTAATTGTTGATTGTGATACTGGGTATGGAGATATACCTAATGTTATGAGAACAGTTCAAAAGCTTGAAACATTAGGAGTATCAGCAATTCAGCTTGAAGACCAAAAATGGCCAAAGAAATGTGGACACATGGAAGGTAAATTAATTGAACCTATAGATATAGCAGTAGAAAAAATTAAAGCAGCTGTTTATGCAAGAAAAACTAAAGATTTTAAGATTATTGCGAGAACTGACGCTAGATCACCCCATGGTTTCAAGGAAGCTATGAAACGTCTCGAGGCTTATAATAATGCTGGGGCAGATATTTTGTTTATGGATGCTATAGAGACTGAAGATGAAATGAAGATTCAGGTAAGTGAGTTACCAGGTGTGCATATGGTTAATATGTCTGAGACAGGCAAAACACCACTAATGCCGGCCAACGAACTTGAAGATATTGGTTACAAAATAATATTATTTCCTTCTAGTATGATTCGGATAATAACTAAACAGTTATCCATATTTCTATCAGATTTAAGAGAATTGGGTGATTCTTCCTCATGGTTAGATAGAATGGCATCTTTAGAAGAAACAAACCTTGCACTCGGTTTGGAAGAAATTAATAATACAGTTAATAAGTTAAGAAGCTAAATAAGTGTTATATATGCAACACTTTCAAATTGATATCATCTAATTTTCATCCAATTACTTACTATTTTACATAATATTTTTTTTTTTTTTATGAAAATATCCTAGATTTATGCACTTTTTTGCTAAGTTATGCTACATATAGAGGGTAAAAAGGAAAAATAGCCAGAAAATTGGCTATTTAATTGACATCTTTCACCCACTATTTATGATTTCGGCACTTCTTGGCCATATAATTTTGGACCAAGGTCAAGAATTGTAACAACAATGATGTTGTTATTTTAGTAGTGGTTCAGAAACCCGATCGGAGGAGGACTCAAATGCCTGACTGGTTAGATCGTATTAATGGATGGATTTCCAAGATAACAGAAATCGT
>PTLN01000189.1 GCA_002938125.1 Alphaproteobacteria bacterium MarineAlpha2_Bin1 | reverse complement strand
AATTAATACAAATAAGTACTGATTGTATTTTTTCTGGAAAAAAAGGAAATTATACTGAATTAGATAAAAGTGATGCGAATGATATATATGGTAAATCTAAGTTTAAGACTAGTCTAATTTCATTTATACTAAAAGATATTCACCCACACGATACTGGAATGTTTTTAAATTCTATGGGGGTAGCTGTTCGGGTTGGTCATCACTGTGCCCAACCATTAATGGATTTCTTTGGAATACCTGGTACTGTTAGAGCTTCTTTTGCTATTTATAATACTTTAGAAGATATTGATTGTTTATATGATGGGGTTTGTAGTATTATTAAAAGGTATGCATCATAAAGTATTATAGGTTTTTTCATGGTTGATCCAATTATTTTTTCTGATAAAGTTGTTGATAATTACAACATTTCATTACCTGATGAAATAGTTGATGCTCTAAAGTCAGTTAAAGATCCAGAAATACCTGTAGATATCTATGAACTTGGTTTAATTTATGATGTAAAAGTTATAGAAAGTCATATTGATGTTAAAATGACGTTGACTGCACCGGGTTGTCCTGTAGCAGGAACGCTTCCTAGAATGGTAGAATTAGCTTTATTAACCGTTGAAGGCATTAATACAGCAAAAGTAGAAGTCATATGGGAGCCGCCTTGGAATTCTTCTATGATGTCAGAAGAGGCTAGGTTGGAACTAGGAATGGAGTAGTAAAATGGATAGAAAGCTAGAGGTTTTAACTGTAACTAAAAGAGCTATGGATAGATTTGATAACCTTTTATCCTCTCAAGGTAACGGATCTAAAGGTTTTAGAATAGGTGTAAAACAAATGGGTTGCTCTGATATGAGTTATACCATGGATTTTTTAGGAGAAATAAAATCTGATGATATAATCATAGAATCTAATGATATTATGATTGTTGTAGACTTAAGTGCTAAAAAATATATCGAAGGGACTGAGTTAGATTGGCTAGAAAAAAAGTTAGAAAGCAAATTTGTATTTAATAACCCTAATGTTGTTGGTCAATGTGGTTGTGGTGAATCTTTTAAGATAAAAGAAAAATAATCTCTTTCTTTGATTTATGTTTTTGTTTATTTAAACTCAAGAATTTATTTACTAACATAGTGAAATTATGAGCATCTTTATAATAAAAAGATTTTTTACTTTTGTTATAACACTTTTAGGAGCTTCATTGCTTACTTTTCTTGCTCTTGAGATTCTTCCAGGTGATCCAGCAAGAGTAATTTTAGGTATAGATGCTCCACAGAGCGCAGTTGATGCCTTAAGATTACAACTAGGTTTAGATAGGCCTATGTTAGATAGGTATTTAGATTGGTTAGCTCATTTGCTAAATGGCAAATTTGGAGTTAGTTATACATACAATGTTCCCGTTATAGATTTAATTAAACATAGAATAGGTATTACTTTTCCACTTGCAATATTATCTATGATTCTCTCTGCAATTATAGCTTTTATTTTAGGAGTATATGCCGCTTCTCGTCACAATAAAATTGGAGATGTCTCAATAATGGGTCTAAGCCAGTTAGGAATATCTATTCCTAATTTCTGGTTAGCCCTTATACTTATTCTTTTATTTGCAGTTAACTTGGGTTGGTTTTCCTCTGGTGGATTTATAGGTTGGGAAGAAGGATGGTTTCGTTCGCTTCAATCTTTAGTACTTCCTGCAATTTCTTTAGCGACTGTTCAGGGAGCTATTCTTGCTAGATTTACACGTTCAGCAGTTTTAGAAACTATGAGAGAAGATTATGTAAGGACAGCTAGAGCCAAGGGTTTGACCCGCCGTCGTACCTTATGGAAACATGTTTTACGTAATGCTATGATCCCTGTCATTACAATCATGGGACTTCAATTTGCTAACCTTCTTGCAGGAACTATAATAGTGGAAGAAGTATTTGCTATTCCTGGTTTAGGGAGATTAATCCTTCAGGCTATAAGTAATAGAGATATTACTGTCGTAAGAGATGTTGTTATTCTATTAGCTGGTCTTGTAGTTTTTATTAATTTTGTCGTTGATGTTTTGTATGCTGTAATCGACCCTAGGCTTAAACCACAAGATGTTTAATTCAAGAAATATTGAGTTTTTTAAGAGATGTTTAAGACATAGATCTTTTCTATTAGGAGGGATTATGTCGTTTGTTTTACTATCAACAGCAATTATATCTGTTTTTTGGACTCCGTGGGATCCAATTAAACAGAATTTAAATGCTCGTCATAATGGTCCTTCATGGGAACATCTTCTGGGCACAGATCAATTTGGAAGAGATATTTTGTCCTTGATTATGGCAGGGTCGCAAAATTCAATTACAGTAGGTGTAGTTTCAGTTTCTATTGGAATGTTATTTGGTGTCTCATTAGGCTTCATTGCCTCTACTAAACGTGGGTGGGTA
>PTLN01000188.1 GCA_002938125.1 Alphaproteobacteria bacterium MarineAlpha2_Bin1 | reverse complement strand
TTTAGGACTATTAGTTTATATAGATAAATTTTTATTTTGGTCGGATAGCTCAGTTGGTAGAGCAGAGGACTGAAAATTCTTGTGTATTCCCTTTCACTAACTTCATAAATCCTTGTAACTTCAATAAAATAAGATACTTACAAGATTTGATATTTTTTAGAAATCATCAAAAACCTTGTTACAAAATGTGTTACAAAATAACACCAAAATGTGTGTATCTCCGAAATGATTTTATCCCTTTTTTGAGTTTTTACAAACTTGTTACAATGTTACAACAAATGTATACCTGAGATTAAATATCAGAACGAAAATAGGTATGTTCAAATGAAGCTCCCATACCACACCAATAATATGAACATCCATCTGATAATATTTCAATTTGATTATTCTTAATTACAAACATTACTTCACATTTTTTTTCTATTGATTGCTCTGTTTGATAATCAAATGTATCATATTTAAATTTACTGATTGCAATTTTTTCATTATTTAAAATATTACCTTTTAAATATGCTACCCCTTCATAATTACATGTATTTAAATTAGATGGATTAGTACCTAATACATGAAATTTAAATCCATCTGAATAGATTTCCTGTATCTTTAAAGTATAGTGGGCATATTTAGATTCTTTAGTGTTATATATTCCTGAAACATTATTTGAAAATAAAAACGATACAAATAATAAAAAAATAATGAAAAAATTATTTTTAGTATTCATCATCGGGATTGTAAGGTTCAGGAAATTCAGTGTAATCATAATCATCACCACACTCTCCTTCATAACAAGCCCACCAATGATCAAAAGCATTTAAATACCCACGACTATGATAATATTCTTTTTGTTTTTCTTCTTCTGCTTGTTTTTCTGCTTCCATTTCAGCTTCTGCAACTTCTGCTTCAAATTTTGAATCATATTCTTCATCATGCTCTTCCCAATTAATAGGATTTTTTTCAAAAAATGACATTTTATTTCTCCTTTATTTAATGACTTATTATTTTGACTAATTAAAAAGTGCTATTCTTGCATGTTTTGTTATAAATAAAGTGTATACTAAGAGGATTGATTTTGAGGTTTAACTTCGAGTCAATATTGACCATAAGTATGTCGATAAGACTATTTAATCATCAATTAAATCTTTAAAATGAGGAGTGAATGATTGCTTAAGTTTTTCTAATTTCTCCATCAACCATTTATGTTGATTATTCCAATCATTTTGATTTTTAATATCAACAGCTTTAGGTAAATATACTCTAGCAGATTTTTGATTATCTAGATTATGCCAAATTAATTTTTCTCCAAAAGATTCTTCAATGATGTCTTTTTTAGCAAGAAACTGTTCATAATGTGATTTTGCATTTATACTATCTAAATAAAACTCTGCACGAATTTCTCCAGTACTCCAAGTGTTTTGTTGACTATTTTTATATGAAGCAATACAACAAAGGCGTAAACCTGCTTTACCAAGAGAAATATTCATCCATTGTTGAGGTTGTGGTTTACCTAATTTTAATAAATTACTATTTGATTCTAAATAATTACCAAAGGCTGTCCAATAATCTCTTTGAAATAATCTACTGTCTGATAAATGAACTGATTTAGAAGCTGCCGCAACTGACCTACTCCAATTATTTGGTTTTGATACTACATTAAATTTTGGAGCTATGTGAGAATCACCTATTTTCCAAAGTTCAATTTCTAAACCAAAAAAGTTAAACGTATCATCAGTGATTTCATTTAACCAATCAAGAGAAGAACGATGTTCTTCCGTGAATTTTTTAGCAACCCATACAATAGTAACTGCTTTTAAACCTGAAGCATAAGTCATTAATTGACCTAAATGAGTATGGTCGGTTCTTTCTAATTGATTTTCAACTAATACCCAGGAATCATTAGAAGTATCTAAACATAAAATATCAGCTCTAAAAGGTCCTACTGCTTTTTCTTCTGCTTCAACCTCTAATGATAAACCAATAGCCTCACCTAATAAACTGATGTTTTCTTCTTTAGCTAACCAAGGCGTAAAATCTCTATCTTCTGTTTTCCAGACATCTCTTGGATTAACTTTTTCTAATCTTCCTAATTTTCCCATGTATAAATATACAACAAACTAAAAAAAATTCAACTTCAAGTTAATATTAACCATAAGCTTGTTACAAAAACTGCTCATTTAAAATTGGTCTTTGTGTGTACTAACAATTGTTGTACCAAGCTAAAAAGCGGCTTGTTACAATTTTGGTACAATGTTACAAAATGGACTTTTGAGTAATACTCATTTAATTATAAATTTTAATCTCGTCGAGACCAAATAAACTATTTTTTTGAATTATGTATTATTTGTATTTTTTAGTCCGATTTTGACTGAAAAATCAATAAAATTTGGTTTGGTCGGATAGCTCAGTTGGTAGAGCAGAGGACTGAAAATCCTCGTGTCCGTGGTTCGATTCCGCG
>PTLN01000187.1 GCA_002938125.1 Alphaproteobacteria bacterium MarineAlpha2_Bin1 | reverse complement strand
CCGATAGTGAGATTATAATTGAGTCGGTATTAAAATATAATCATTTTTCAAATAAAAAGGTAAGTATTATTGATATAGGCACCGGATGTGGATCATTATTATTGTCATTATTGGGTGAATTTCCTGAATCAAGAGGATTAGGCATTGATAAATCGATTCAAGCGATTAAAGTTGCCAAAAGAAACTCAACAAAGCTAGGTCTAAATAATAGGTCAAATTTTGCTGTAATGGATTGGTGTAGTGGAATAAACTCCAAATTTGACATAGTAGTTGCCAATCCACCTTATATACCCTCATCAAATATTCACTTACTTTCACCAGAAGTAAGACTTTACGAACCGGAAATTGCGCTTAATGGAGGAAAAGATGGCCTTCAATATATAGAGATAATCCTAAAATTAATCCCAAAAATCATTAGTATAGGAGGTTTTGCGGTAATTGAGATAGGTTATAATCAATTATCAATGATTGAGAAAAAAATTTTGTCAAATCACTTAAGAATAATCGAAATTTTTAGGGACTTATCGGGAATTGACCGTTGCATAGTTGTCTCTCTTGTAGGAAAATAGAAAAAAGTTGTTGGCATATAGTAAAACTCATACTAGGGTCAATGTTGAGTATTTTATTAATTCACTGAAATTCGGTAAATTGAGAATAACTCAAAAAATATAAACAAATTAAATTTTAATATACAGACCCCGATGTATTACTAATGGGTCTAGAACAGATTCTTTTAAAGATTAATGAGACATAGTAACCCAAGAAGATCAAAATCTAACCGTACTAATGGCAAAAGGTCTTATAACAACGGTCAAAACCGAAGTTTTGAGAGTAATGGTGCTGGGGCAAAATTAAGAGGCACAGCATCTCAAGTATTTGAAAAATATATTGCTTTAGCACGAGATGCTTCCTCTAGTGGGGATAGAATTTCTGCCGAAAACTTTTTTCAACACGCCGAGCACTACTTTAGAATACAAAATTTAATCCCTCCAGAAAAGAAATCAAAAGAAGTAGAGAAGCCGGATGATGAAGAAAATAATACACAAAAAACCACAGATAGTGAAAAATCCATGTCCTCAGACGACTTAAATTTAATCAATGGTGATGTTAAAAAAGAAGTTTCTCCAGAAATTTATGAAAAAGAAGAAAATTCTAAGCCTAGGCAGAGAAAGAAAAGAAATCCCTCTAATTTAAAAAATACTCAAGCCCCTGAACGCGATTCAATTAGTTAATTTTTATTTAATTTCATTGAATTAAAATAAATTAATCTTATTTAAATATTAAATCTTTACTTTTATTAATTTTTATTAATTTTTAAACAATAATATTTGGTAAGATATATAAATGGAAAATTTTAATAATAAATCAAAACAAATATTTTTTGATGCACAGACATTTGCTTCAAACTTAAATCATCAGAGGCTCTTACCAGAGCACCTTTTAATGATTATGCTGTCTGATGATATAATTGAAGATATAATAAAGTCTAACGGTGGAAATATACTTAATCTTAAACAATCTTTAAATGACTATTTAAATAATTTTCCTAGAGTTATTCAAGATAAAAAAAATACTATTTATCTAGATAAAGAGACTAAAACATTAATTAATTTTCTACAAAACCAATATCTATCAAATTCCAAAAATTATGAGGTAGTGCCTGTTGCTATACTTTTAGCAATGGTGTCCATCCCTGAATTGAATGTATACAAATTACTAAAGACATCTGGAATAGATTTAGCTAAATTAAAAGATGAGGTTGATAGTAAGAAAAAATCTTATTCAGACCATGCTAGGGATAATAAAACTTTGGAAAAATTTGCCATAGATTTGACTAAAGAAGCGTCGGAAGGGAAATTAGATCCAGTTATAGGGAGAGATGATGAAATTAGAAGAGCAATTCAAGTTCTTTCAAGAAGGACTAAAAATAACCCTATTCTAATAGGTGAGCCAGGTGTAGGTAAAACAGCAATTGTAGAGGGGCTTGCATTAAGAATAGTAAATTCAGATGTACCAGAGATACTTAAGAATAAAAAAATAATGTCTTTAGATATAGGCCAACTTATAGCTGGTGCAAAGTTTAGGGGTGAATTTGAAGAAAGACTTAAATCTGTACTTTCCGAAGTTTCTGAATCAAGAGATTCAATTATAATGTTTATAGATGAGATACATACTATAGTAGGTGCGGGAGCCTCAGAAGGAGCAATGGATGCTTCTAATCTTTTAAAGCCTCAACTCGCTAGAGGTGAACTACATTGTATCGGAGCAACTACATTAAAAGAACATTCTAAATATATTGAAAAAGATGCTGCACTAGCTCGAAGATTCCAAACAATTTTTATAAACGAGCCATCTGTAGAAGATTCGATATCAATTTTAAGAGGGTTGAAAGAAAAATATGAAATTCATCATGGTCTTCCAATCTCTGATAAGGCAATTATTGCTGCTTGCGAATTGTCAGACAGATATATATCAGAGAGATTTTTACCTGATAAGGCAATAGATCTTA
>PTLN01000186.1 GCA_002938125.1 Alphaproteobacteria bacterium MarineAlpha2_Bin1 | reverse complement strand
CCATATCTGACTATTCTTGATGAAACTGACTCGGGTTTAGATGTGGATGCACTTAAATCTGTTTCAAATGCTATTAACCTTCTAAGAAATAAAAATAAATTTATTTTGGTAATTACACACTATCAGAGATTACTTAATTATGTTGTTCCTGATTATGTTCATATTTTGTATAACGGCAAAATAGTTAAATCTGGAGATAAGCAACTAGCTTTAGAAATAGAAGAAAATGGTTATTCTGGAATTACAGAGGCTGCATGATAAAGGGTTCTAATTATATCACGTCTTTTCCTCTTTTAGATAGCTTCGATATCGACCTTTTTGCTAACGACCCTCTTGAAAAAGGCTTTTTGCAAAAAGAGAGAATAAAATCATTGGAGTTTTTCAAAAAAAATAGCCTTCCATCTCCTAAAATTGAAGAATGGAAATACTTCGATCTAGGAAAAATATCTAAATTAGATTTCTTCCAGTCTAGAAACTTAAAAGAAGAAGAACTTAATTCATTAATTAACCAATTACCAAATCATGGTCCAAGATTAGTCATTATTAACGGTGAATATTCTTCTAATTACTCAAATATTGATTCTTTAAGCGGGGAGGTTGAATTTTATAACTTTGTTAGTAGTAATACATCTTTAGGAGAAGCAAAATCAAGTTATATTAAAGACTCACTTTCCTCAAAAAATGATAGCCTTGACTCGGTCAACCTAGCATTTACAAAAGATATTTTTGTTTTAGTAATTAAAAAAGGTTGCATTATAGAAAAGCCTATCGAAGTTATATACATTTCAAAGTCCTCAAAAGAAAATATATGCGTTAACCCTCGGTTAATTATTATTTCAGAAAAGAATTCAGAGTCTACAATAATTGAATCATGCATAAGTTACTCTCAGAAATATTTATGGTCAAATTATGTTACAGACATAATTTTAGAAAGAGATTCTAAGCTTACACATTGTAAATATCAAAAAGAAGGCCTAAAAACATTTCATACAGCCAATACAAAGGTAAAACAATTAAACGCAAGTAAATATTATTATTATTTATTTAATTCAGGGTCAATCCAGTCAAGAAATAAGATTTTTTGCAATCTTCAAGAAAGTAATAGTATTTGTGATATATCAGGCTGCTATTTTGTTACAGAAGATCAGCATTCGGATATATCAGTAGAGGTTCAGCATTTAGCATCAAAATGTAAAAGTAATCAAAAGTTTTATGGTATAGCAGATTTAAATGCTCAAGGGGTTTTCCAAGGGAAAATTCATGTCCGAGAAGGCACATTGCATTCTAAAGCAGACCAAATAAGCCGTGGCATTATTTTATCTAATGCGGCTCAAATTTTTGCAAAACCAGAATTAAACATATTAGCTGAAGATGTTAAGTGTACACATGGTGTAAGCATTGGAGAATTAGATGAAGAGGCTATTTTTTATCTAAGGTCTAGAGGTATTTCTGATAAAGAAGCTAAACAAATGCTTATTTATGGTTTCATACTCGATACGCTTAATGAAGTTGAAAGTAACTTCGTAGTGAAAATTTTTTCTAAATTAATAGAAGAAGAAATATCTAAAAAACTTGTATTAAGATAGGTTAAAATATGCAATCACATAACACATATAGAGACGACTTTCCGATATTTAATCAAAATTCTAGAAGACAGTTAGTATTTCTTGATAGTGCTGCAAGTTCTCAAAAACCTCTTTCTGTTATAGAGTCTATGAATAATTGTTACAAAAATGACTATGCAAACATACATAGGGGTTTATACGATTTAAGTGAAAAATTAACAGATGATTATGAAAATGTCAGAAAAAAAATTGCTAATTTCATAAATGCAAGAAGTGAAAAAGAAGTTATATTTACTCGGGGTGCTACCGAAGGAATTAATTTAGTTGCTTCTAGCTGGGGTATGGAAAATATAAATCAAGGAGATGAAATTCTTCTCTCTTCCCTTGAACACCATTCAAATATTGTCCCCTGGCAGATTATTGCAAAGATTAAAGGTGGTAAAATAAGAGTTATCCCTGTCGATCATAACGGAGAACTAGATTTAACTAATTTAGAAGATTTATTGAATAAAAAAACAAAAATTGTATCAATAACACAGGCTAGCAATGCAATAGGAACAATACCTACTTTGGAGCCAATAATTCGTAAAGCCCGTGAAAATGATACAAAAGTATTAATTGATGGTTGCCAGGGAATTGTGCATATGAAGGTGGATGTAACTGATTTAGATTGTGATTTTTATGTATTTTCAGGACATAAAATTTATGGGCCTAGTGGCATAGGAGTACTGTATGCAAAAGAAGAAATTCTAGAAAATATGAATCCTTATCAAGGTGGAGGTGAGATGATTGATCAGGTTTCATTTGAAAATACAACTTATGCGCCTATTCCAATTAAATTTGAAGCAGGAACTCCTAATATTGTTGGTACAATAGGGTTAGGATCAGCAATAGATTATATTGATAAAATTGGTTACAAGAAAATTTCTGAGTATGAAAATATTCTCTACTC
>PTLN01000185.1 GCA_002938125.1 Alphaproteobacteria bacterium MarineAlpha2_Bin1 | reverse complement strand
AGTAAACATCAACTAAGTCACTACCATCTATAGTAACCCCTTTAAAACCATATCCTATTGATCTATCTGAAATATTTTTAATAGGCACATGTACGTCAAAAGGGCTAAGCTCAGCATACTTATTCGATTCACAGAAAAATATTATAGGTAATTTCCAAATTCCAGCAATATTCATAGCTTCGTGAACAGCGCCAGATCCTGATGCCCCCTCTCCAAAAAATGCAAGAACTACATTATCTATTTTTTTTGTTTGAAATGTTAATGCGGCACCTATGGCTAAAGTTGTCGATTGGCCGACAATTCCATTAGCACCAAGAATACCTACACTTACATCAGCTATATGCATAGACCCACCTCTTCCCTTAGAGTAACCACTTTCTCTTCCATATAGTTCCGACATCATTCTATTTAAATCAGCACCTTTAGCTATACAGTGACCATGACCCCTATGAGTACTTGTTATAAAGTCAGTTTCAAGTAATGCCTGGCATGCTCCAACCGCGCATGCTTCCTGACCTAATGAGAGATGAACAAAACCTGGAAGAATACCCTCCTTGTATAATCTAGAAGTGTTTTCTTCAAATAACCTTACCTCCCACAATTTTTTTAGCAGGACTCTAGCAATTTTTGAGTCAATTTTTTTCAATTTTCTACCTTAAATTATTTTTTGTAATCTTTGATATCAAATACTTGTCCTGCAGATTCGCCTTGTCTCAAAAGATACTTTTGAATTTTTTGATTAGGTGTCTTTGGCATTTCATCTCGAAATTCTAGGTATTTTGGAACCCAAAACTTAGGCATCTGATCTTCGCAAATACTCCATATTTCCTCAGGAGTAATATTATTTCCCGGTTGCGGAATAATTACAATCTTTATTTCATCTTCACCTAAGTCAGACGGCACTGCAACAGCAGCACACTCCAATACTTTTGGACTTGAATTAATAACTCTCTCAACCTCGAAAGAAGAAATGTTCTCTCCTCGCCTTCTAATAGAGTCATTCTTTCTATCAACAAAATAAAAAAACCCATCTTTATCAATTTTACCGTTATCACCAGTATGAAACCATAAATTTTTAAAAGCATTAAGGCTTTCATCTGGCATTTTATAATATTGACTCATCATAGAGAATGGTTGTGTAGGTCTTACTACAATTTCTCCAACTTCACCTATTGAAACTTCCTCGTCTCTGTCATTAAAAACTGCTACTTCATAAGTATCTTGATTTGCTTTTCCACAAGAACCGTGATTAGGGGCAATTTCAAGCGGCGTGTATGTAACTATCCCGGTTTCAGTAGCACCATAAACTTCAATTATTCTACAATTAAACCTCTCCTCAAACTCCTTATTTCTTTGACCTAAATAAAAGTATTTTGCAGGTACATCTTTATCACCTGGATTATGCGGTTGCTTTAGCAAAATTGGTATCATAGAAAAGATACCATGTATGTGTGTTGCATTATAATGTTTTATCTCATTCCAGAAATTACTTGCAGAAAATTTCTCAACAAATGATATTTCATTACCCATTATTATATTTGGCAAAACACCCAGCCATGATGCAATTGCATGAAACATAGGAAGAGGCGTGAAAAGACGATCCGTATAATTATAATCACATGCCCTAATCCAATCCAAAGCAAAAGTAACTACATGGCAATTCGTTGCGAGCACTCCTTTTGAGGGTCCAGTTGTGCCTGAGGTAAATGAAATTGCATGAGGATCAGTATAATGTACTGAATTTTTTATATCTGTATTTCTCGCATTTAATAACTCTTGAAAATGAATTCTAAGAAAGTTTTCATTCAAGCTTGATGTTCCATATGGATGGCCTTGTCGCTCATGTTCGATTACGTGGGTAATTTTTGAAAGTTGGCCACTAACCTGATCAAGTCTAATAATATAATCTGAGTCTATAATGATATGAGTTACATCAGCCTTATTAAGTTGGTATTGAAGTATATCTCCCTTATAATCAGTATTTATTGGAACATAGACTCCACCTAATTTTGAAACAGCCAACCAGGAAAAAATAAATGCGGGAGAATTTTTTAACATTAAAGCAACCTTAGTTCCTTTAACAACACCCAAAGAACCTAAAAAATTTGCACAAGAATTTACTTTGTTATTAAGTTCAGTATATGTAATTGACCAGTCACCTGAAGATGCAAATTTGTTATCCCCAAATTTTTCAACCGATCTTTTCAACATATCGTTGATTGTTCTCTCTTCAAGACTATAAATATTCATAATCAAACTCCGAATCTAAATCACTAATTTACTAGTCTAACAACCCAAACGTTTTGCAATAAAAAGTTTCATTATTTCGTTTGTACCCTCCCCAATCTCTAACATCTTAGCTTCCCTAAAAAACCTATTAACAGTATACTCTTGCATAAACCCATAACCTCCATGAATTTGAAAAGCGTCAAGTGATGCCTGAGTTGCAACATTTGTACAAAATAATTTTGTCATAGCAGCCTCGTTTTGACACTCAATCCCATTACTTTCCAAGGAAGCTGCATATAATGTCATTATTCTAGCAACCTCA
>PTLN01000184.1 GCA_002938125.1 Alphaproteobacteria bacterium MarineAlpha2_Bin1 | reverse complement strand
TTTTATTGTTGCTATGGTTGCAACAGACTTTACTGCAATTAGAATACTGAGGGGAGCTCAATCAGGAAGTATAGCAAATAGTGTTTCTGTATCATTTTTTAATGGTTTTTATCCTATAGCAGCAGCACAATCAGTGATTTTGTTAATTTTGCTTCTTCTTTTTGTGGGTGGTCTAATGAGATTAGTTGATATTAGAAAACAAATGTAAATATGTGGATTAGAATATAAATGATCAGTTTTTGGAAAAATAGTACGACACGAATGAAGTTAAGAGCAGCAGTCTTTTTTCTTTTCGTCATATTTTTATATGGGCCGCTTATAACGATCGGATTTTTAGCATTTCAAGGCCCTGAAGGTGGACTTACTTTTCCCATGAAAGGTTATTCTCTTTATTGGTTCAAGCAAGTTATCTTTCCTGATTATCTGTTTGACTTTAGACTGCCCTGGTTAAGGTCTTTTGTTTTAGGGTTAATTGTAATGATAATTACAATCGTAATTTCGTTCATGGCTGGTCTTGCTTATAGAAGAGGTTTTAAGGGATCTAATTTAGTTTTTTATGGAGTAATTGGTAGTCTTATCGCTCCACCTTTTCTTATTAGTCTTGGTATAGGTCTTGGGTTTGCAAATTTAGAATTATTGTCCTCTTGGTATTCTGGGGGACTTGGAGCCCATCTTACTTGGTCTCTTCCATTTGGTGTACTAATAATGTTAGCAATTTTTGCAAGGTTTGACCCATCAATTGAGGAAGCGGCTACAGACCTAGGAGCTACAAGCTGGCAGAGACTTAGGTATGTTATTTTCCCCATTGTCCTTCCTGGACTAATTGCAATTGGTTTATTTGGTTTTACATTATCATATGATGAGTTTGCTAGAACAAGCCTGGTTGCAGGTGATGCAAATACATTGCCTGTTGATATGGTTTCAGCTACTGCAAATGCCGCTCGTCCTGATTTATATGCAGTAGGAACTTTAACAACGATATTCTCACTTACAATTATTTTAATTGCCTTTGGGGTGGTATATATCATTGAAAAGCGGAGAAGTATATTCTCTGCCTCAACTGGTGCTTCAACTGACGAAACCGAGAATTATACGAAATCTATGCATTAGGTGGTTTCAGCAATTATTGGCTTATACTGATAAATGTAAATTAAACGCATAGTTTTTTGTCAACTTTGACCTTCAAAATATATCAATATTTGCCCTAAATTCATATAATTCAATAAATTAGCTTTAATATTAAAAAAAAATTGAAAAAACTATAATTTTAGTCATGACTCATGTTGACAGTTAACTCTATCATACGAGATAGTATACAGAATGGGTGTTCCTTGTGATATAAGGGGCATACCTTAAAAAAATTTTTTTTCTAGGGAGAATCGTAAATGTCCTATCGTTTAGGGGTTGATGTTGGGGGAACTTTTACTGACTTACTTCTAGTCGATGAAAAAACTGGTGAAACCAAAACTGCTAAAGTTCCTTCTACACCAGATGACTCATCGCGAGGAGTTTTAAACGGAATTGAAAAAGTATGTGCCGAAGCGGGTGTAGATCCAAAAGAAATAACAAATGTTATGCACGGAACGACTGTCGCTACTAACACCGTACTAACAAATGCTGGTGCAAAAGTTGGTCTTATAACAACAAAAGGTTTTGGTCAGGTTTTGCAAATTGCAAGATCTTTTGTTCCAGGTGGACTGGGCGGTTGGGTTATTTTTAACAAAACCGATCCTTTGGCGCCACTTGAATGCACCATTGAAGCAGAGGAAAGAATAGGAACTAAAGGAGATGTGGTTTCTCCAATAGATCTTGATGATCTAGAGAGTAAATTAAAAAAATTAAAAAGCAAATACGATATTGAGGCTTTAACTATTTCATTTATTAATTCTTTTGCCAATGGATCACATGAGGTTAAAGCAAGGAAAGTAGCTCAGAAGATTTTTACTAACATACCTATTTCTATATCTTCTGAGGTTATTCCGGAAATGCAGGAATATGAAAGAACAGAAACAACTGTTGTTAACTCTTACATAAGACCTGTTGTTTCAAAATATATGCGAAATTTACATAACGAAACAAAAAAAAGAATGAAGGATGTTCAGCTACATGTTCTAAGATCTGATGGTGGCCTTGCTTCAGTCGAGGCTGCAGAAAATGCTCCTGTTAATCTTCTAATGTCTGGTCCTGCTGGTGGAGTTGCAGGTGCTATTTGGATTGCGGAAAAGGCAGGCTTCAAAAATCTTTTGACTTTTGATATGGGAGGTACATCAACGGATGTTGCATTGGTTCAAAATAGTTCTCCTTTAAAAAGAAGAGAAACAAGAGTTGCGGATGTTACAGTTCGTGCTTCGTCTATAGACGTCAGAACCTGTGGTGCAGGTGGTGGTTCAATCGCATATTCACCAGAGTTGACAAAATCACTTAGAGTTGGTCCTCAGTCTGCCGGTGCTGTACCTGGTCCTGCTGCATATGCTAAAGGAGGAGAAGAACCAACTGTTACTGATGCAAATGTTGCACTTGGATACCTTCCATCTTCCTCAAAATTAGGAGGTGATA
>PTLN01000183.1 GCA_002938125.1 Alphaproteobacteria bacterium MarineAlpha2_Bin1 | reverse complement strand
GTTATTCTTATAGCCACTTGTATGGGATCAATCAAGTAGCACTTAGGTTTTTTACTGTTTATGGCCCTTGGGGAAGGCCAGATATGGCATTATTTTTGTTTACTAAATCAATTTTAAATGAGGAGCCAATTAAAATTTTTAATTATGGTAATATGTCTAGAGACTTCACATATATTGATGATATTGTAGATGGCACGATTTCCGCGTTAGATAACTGTCCATCTAAAAATGATAAAGTACCTCACAGGGTTTATAACCTTGGGAATGATAATCCCGAAAAATTGTTAAATTTAATCGAAGTAATAGAGGGTTATATTGGTAAAAAAGCAGTTCGACAACTTGAACCTATGCAGTTAGGAGATGTTAAAGATACTTTAGCAGATATAGAAAAATCGAAAAAAGACCTTAATTTTTATCCTAAAGTGAGAATTGAAGAAGGTGTTCCTCTTTTTATTAACTGGTACAGAAGTTACTTTAATTTATGAAAATTTTAAAAAAAAAATTAGATGTAAAGAACTTAAATCAATTTCTCGCAGCTATACCATATGCTAAATATATTGACATTTCTGTAGATAGTATCTCTTTAACTGATGTTATTCTAATTGCTAATATAAATAAATGGAATTTAGAAAGTAGTATAGATAATGACATTAATAATAGCTTTATGTACGGAGCAATTGATACAGCTGCATATTTAGCTATATTAAACAGGGTTGGAAAATTTAAATCCGCGGTAACCTTAAGTTTAAAAATTAACCATTTATCCAAAAAAAATTCTCGTGAGGGTATATATTTTAAAGCTCAATGCGTTGAATTAAAGAAACAATACGCATATTCTTTTGTTAAAGTTTTTCAATCCGGTGAAAAAATTATTGCTAATGCAAATGCAATTTTTTTATTTAATCACTTATCTAAATAATAATTTAAATTTTATGAATACAGAATCTAGTTTAAAAGAAATATTTGCTAAAGCAAAGAAAATGTTAGAACCTTCAGTCATTTCTTCGTATATACCTTATACTAAAAAAACAGGTATAACTTTTTTCTTAAATCAAAATAAATTTTGTGTAAAGCTAAAATATTCTAATAACCTTATAGGTAATCCAATTAACAATGTTTTACACGGTGGTGTAATTGTAGCGTTATTACAAAATACAGCACAATTTTATGTTGTATGGGAAAAAAATTTAGATTATGTCCCTAGTATTATTGATATATCAGTTAATTTTTTGAGAAAGGGAAGAGACGTTGATACTTTTGCTGAGGCAATTATTATTAAAGATGGAAAAAGAGTAGTAAATGTTGATGCTAAAGCTTGGCATGAGGACAAGCTTAGACCTATAGCTAGTGCAAGTATGAATTTTTTATGTGAGATTAATGAATAAAATTGATAAAATTCCTTCTTGGGACTTATCTGATTTATACGAAACGATAAAATCAGAAAAAATTTCACAAGAATTAAAAGAAATAGATGATGATATAGTTTATTTCTCGAAAAAGTATAAGGGTAAATTATTGTCATTAGCTTTGGAAGATTTGTATGAAGCGATTTTACAATATGAAGAAATTAAAGAAAAAATAGAGAAAATTTGTAGTTTTGTTGAACTTATTACATCAGAAAACATTCTAAATGATGAGATCTCAAATAAAGGGTATTACCTAAAAGAAATTCTAGAAAAATATTCTTCAAACATTATGTTTTTTTCTCTAGAAATAAATCAGTTTTCTTCAAGTAAAGTTTCTGAGATTTCTAAGAATGAAAACGTATCAAGATATATTGAATGGATTAATAATCTTAGAAGTATGAAGTTTTACCAATTAAGAGAAGATTTAGAGAAAATTTTAATTGAGAAAAGATCTACTGGAAAAAATTCATGGGTCAGATTATTTGATGAAACTATTGCTTCAATATTTGTGGAAGTAAATAATGAAAAATATAGCTTAGATAAGGCACTAGACTTAATGTCGAGTAGTTCAGACTCAAATCAAAGGAAAAAATTTGGGCTTTCCATATCTGAAGAATTTAATAAAAAAGAAGACTTATTAGGCTTTATTTTAAATACAATCGTTAAGGATAAAGAAATTGAAGATAGATGGAGAGGCTTTCCAAAAGTTGATAGTTCAAGACATATTTCAAATTTTATAGAGCCAGAAATTGTAGACTCACTATTTATGTCTGTTAAAGAATTTTATCCTCGTATATCACATAGGTATTACAATTTAAAAAGAGAATATATGGGTAAGGAAAAATTAAGCTTTTGGGATAGAAATGCTCCATTAGGTTTTGCAGAAGAAACTAAATGGCAATGGAAAGATGCCAAAGAATTTGTTTTGACCTCATTTTCTGAATTTTCTCCAAAACTAGGAGAAATAGGTAATTTATTTTTTCAAAATGATTGGATAGATGCATTACCAAGACTAGGCAAAATTTCAGGAGCTTTTTCACATCAAACTGTACCAAAGTCACACCCATATATCCTGATGAATTTTTATGGCAGGAATAATGATGTTATGACTCTTGCGCATGAACTTGGCCATGGTGTTCATCAAGTTCTTGCTGCTGAGCAAGGTTTTCTTTTATCTGATACACCATTAATTCTAGCAGAAACAGCATCAG
>PTLN01000182.1 GCA_002938125.1 Alphaproteobacteria bacterium MarineAlpha2_Bin1 | reverse complement strand
TTTTAGCAACTTCAGCCTGACGCATTAGAGCGATATTACAAGGTGCAGCTTCATTCCAAGTAGTTACAACTCCAACGAATGGTTTATCAATATCTGATTGCTCTAAACCCATTGCATAATAGTAAGAACGATGAGGTGCTTTATTTGTTCCTACAGAGACATGTCTACTAGGCAGTTTTGATTTATCAAATCGTTTTGAATCCATAAAATTATACTCCCAATTAAAAATTATTTATATTTATTAATATCATTTAATATAAATTCTATTGCATCATTTGAAATTTTGTGATCTGCGTGAGAATCATCAATAAAAATATCCCAACCATTTCCACCTAGATTCTTTGAAATATCTCTAATTATACTAGCATATGTTGTCCATCCAATACCAGAATAACAACATCCATCATATTTATTTAATATTTGGACTTGCCTTCTTTCTTGCCCTTCCGAAGACATCAAATATAAATCTAAGTAATTTGCTGCCTTTAATAAAGGTGGAAATGTTTCCTGCCAAGTTGACCAGTCTCTAAACCTTCTAAGATATAGTGGATAACTGCCTGCAATAGGGTAAGAGAGTTTTATTCTTTGATCAAAAGCCGATAAAACAGTAATAACCCAACCACCACCGGAAAAACCAACGGCAATAATTTTTTCGTAATCATTATTTTTAGTAAGATAATTTAAACCAGCTACAACTGGATCAAAATATATTCTAAGTGGTTCGCTAATAAATTTAAGAAAAGAATGATCTCTAAACTTAATTACCCCTGATCCATTTACAGAAATTTCTGGTTGCTTATCAATTATCCACATTGAGAAAGCTAATACATCGTAACCTTCTTCTAAAAAAATTTTAATAGATTTCATATATTTTAAAAATGAACCAGTATTTCCTGAATGAAATAAAATTAATGATCCATTTTGTTTTTTTGGAATAAAATGATAAGATTTTGAAAAAAAACTATCCTTAGAGACAAATTGAATTTCTTCAATTTGTTTAATTAAGTTATCTTTATCAATTTTTTTTATAAAGTGATTTGCATTTTCACTTATATTGACATAGTTATTTGGCAACAGTTTGTGCCTATCATTTGCATTATTCCAAATTACATCTAATAATTTTCTTCTAGAAATGTTTGAAGATTGAATATCAATAACTCTAATAATTGAATTAACATCTACATTTGCAAATTCCGGATGCAATTCAGTAAATCTATATTTTTGACTGGGTCTTAAATATTCAGTCCTAAATACTCGAATTTCATCTCTCAAATAGTTATAGGAACTAACATCAACAATTTTAATAAAATTGGCTATCATCCATAATAAAATTAGGAGACTAATAAAAATCACTAAAAAAAAACCCAAGAATAAATAAAATCTATTTATAATCTTCATAAATTCTTCTTTTCTTTGATTTATAAATATTACAAGAAAACATCTCAATTATTTTAATTTAGAGAGCTTATCTAATGATAAACTCATTTTTTCTTGATTTTCTCTAATTTTAAGAAGTATACCTTTCTGCTTTTCAATTATTTTAGCAGGTGCATTAGACAAAAATTTTTCATTAGATAATTTATTACTTACTTTTTCTATTTCCATTTGATTCTTACCCATAACCTTTTTAATTCTTTCTATCTCCTGAACAATATCAATAGTATTTGATATTAATAAGAAGATAAGACATTTTTTAAAAATAATTTTTACACCATTTATATTATCATTTTTAGTTTTGCTTATTCTTGAAAGTTTAGATAACTTTTCTATTGATGATTTTGAATTATCAAAAAAATTATTTATTTCTGATTCTTCAGAATAAAAATTTGCCTCAATTTCTATATTAGGTGAAATATTTAACTCTGACCTAACACTTCTGATCTGTGTTACTATATCAATTAACCAATTTACCTCTTCATTAGCATTTAAATAATCTTTTGTATCGAAATGTTTAGGCCACGGACTTATAATCAGCTTCTTATTAAATTCTTTACTAAAATTATTACTAAATTTTTCCCATAGTTCTTCTGTTATAAAAGGCATAAATGGATGCAATAGATGCAAGATTATTTTTAGAACCCAAGCACTACATTTCCTAGACTCTAAGTTATCTTGATTATCTTTATCATAAAGAGAAGGTTTGATAAGTTCTATATACCAATCACAAAAAATATGCCAAATAAAACTATACAAAATTCCCGATGCTTCGTTAAATTTGTATTCTTCAATAGATTTAGAAACATCCTGTATAGTTTTACTAGTCTTAAAAACTATCCATTGATTAATAACATTTTTACATTTGTTTGGATTAAAGTCTGTATCTATAAATGAGGAATTTAATTCACAAAATCTAACCGAGTTCCATAATTTTGTAGCAAAATTTCTATACCCCTCAACACGAGATATTGAAAGCTTTACATCACGACCTTGAGCTGCCATCGAGCTCAAACAAAATCTTAATGCATCTGCACCAAATTGTTCAATTATCTCCAAAGGATCAATAACATTTCCTTTAGATTTAGACATTTTCTTACCATCTTCATCACGAACCAACGCATGAACATAAACATCTTTGAAAGGTGGAGTTTTAAGAAATTGAATACCCATCATCATCATTCTGGCTACCCAAAAAAATATGATATCAAAACCTGTTACAAGAGTACTTGTAGGATAATGAATTTTCATTTCTTTTGTATTTGCGGGCCAACCTAATGTTGAAAATGGCCAAAGTGCGG
>PTLN01000181.1 GCA_002938125.1 Alphaproteobacteria bacterium MarineAlpha2_Bin1 | reverse complement strand
ATAGAGAAAAAGATAAGATTTTAATCGATAATTTATAAAATATATAGTTTTTTATTAAAAATTATTTGTTTTACGTGAGGTTATTATTGTTAGTTTATTTAACAACTTAATTTTCAAAATTCTTTGTATATTAAGTTATTTATTTATTAATTAGGGAGTTCAAATAAATGAATATTAAAAAAATACTCTGTGCCTTAGGCTTAGCTTTTACTGTGTCTTTATTAGGAACAGTATCATCTAAAGCAGGTACATTAGATGATGTTAAAGCAAGAGGTGTGCTAAAATGCGGTATAAATACTGGTTTGGCTGGCTTTGCATATACTGATGATTCAGGAAATTGGAGGGGATTTGATGTTGCTTATTGTCAAGCATTAGCAGCTGCTATCTTCGGTACCGGCGATAAGGTTGAATATGTTAACCTTACAGGTAAAACCAGGTTTCCCGCACTTCAATCAGGTGAAATTGATGTTTTATCCAGAAATACAACTTGGACCTTTTCAAGAGATGTAGATTTGGGTTTTACTTTTATAGGTGTTAGTTACTACGATGGACAAGGTTTTATAGGTCGTAAATCACTTGGTGCTAAAAGCGCTAAAGAACTTGATGGTGCATCAGTATGTATTCAAACTGGAACAACAACTGAACTTAATTTAGCTGATTTTTTCAGAGTAAACAAAATGAAATATGAAGCTGTTCCAATTGAAACTAATGAAGAAGCAAGAAAAGCTTACCTTGCTGAAAGATGCGATGTTTATACAACAGATGCATCTGGATTAGCAGCAACAAAAGCTACTTTTGATGATCCAGAAAACCATATGGTTTTCCCAGAAATAGTTTCAAAAGAGCCACTTGGTCCTCTTGTAAGACAAGGTGATGAAAACTGGTCTGATATTGCACGTTGGGTGCTTAACGCATTGATTAATGCAGAAGAATATGGAGTAACCCAGGCTAATGTTATGAAATTGGCTAGTTCTGCTGGAGACAACCCTGAAATCAATAGAATGCTTGGAACAGAGGGTTCTCTTGGTGAAATGCTTGGTTTAAGCAGTGACTGGGGTGTGAATGTAATTAAAACTGGTGGGAATTATGGTGAAATTTTTGCTCGTTATTTAGGAACAAACACAAAACTTGGTCTTCAAAGAGGTGTTAATGCATTATACACCAATGGTGGTCTCATTTATGCACCACCAATGAGATAATCAAACACTACAATATTTCATGTGCCGAAATTTTCGGCACATGAATATGTAAAAAATATTAAAATCATCTTGTCTTTATCAAATAACAGTCAATCAAAAAGAAGTTTAACAAAAATATTCGCAGATGAGCGTATAAGAAGTTTTCTATCTCAATTGATTATTGCTGTATTTATAATTTTAATTGGTGTTTTTTTTATTTCTAATACCACTCATAATTTAAATGAAAGAGGTTTAGAGCCAGGCTTTGGTTTTCTATTTGATCCAGCTTTTTTTGATATAGGTCAAAGATTAATTGATTATAATTCTCAATCTAGTTTTGGAAGAGCCATGCTAGTAGGGCTTTTAAATACACTTCTAGTTTCTATTTTGGGAATCATACTAGCAACAGTTATTGGTTTTACAGCAGGAATTCTTAGGTTATCAAATAATTGGTTAGTCAGTAGGTTGATTACATCATATGTTGAATTTACAAGAAATGTTCCAGTATTACTTCAAATTATTTTTTGGTGGTCAATATTAACTGGTTTACCCAAAGTAAGGGAAAGTATTAACTTTGGTGAGGTAATTTTTTTAAATAATAGAGGTATCCGCATACCTTCACCAATTTTAGAAACCAATTTTAATTGGATTATTTTAGTTTTTATATTATCGATCATTTGTGCGTTTTTTTTGTATCTGTGGTCAAAAAATAGACAAAATAAAACTGGGAAAACGTTTCCAATTCTTATAGTTAATTTTTTTATTATTTTAGTTCCAATTATTGTTATGTTTAATTTTATAGATAATTCGTTAAGTTGGGAAATCCCAAAAAAAACTAGATTTAATTTTAGAGGTGGTTTCAATGTCACACCTGAGTTAGTAGCACTATGGTGGGCATTATCAACTTATACAGGTGCTTTTATTTCAGAAATTGTTCGTTCTGGTATTTTATCAGTTAGCAAAGGACAAACTGAAGCTGCTAATTCACTTGGTCTAAAAAAATCTGTAATTACTAGAAAAATTATTATGCCTCAGGCTTTAAGAGTTATTATTCCCCCATTAACTAGCCAATACCTCAATTTAACAAAAAACTCTTCTTTGGCCATAGCTATTGGTTATCAGGATTTTGTCTCTGTTGGAGGAACAATTTTAAATCAAAGTGGACAAGCTATTGAAGTTGTTGCTATCTGGATGATTGTATATCTAAGTTTAAGTTTAGGTACATCATTCTTAATGAATATTTATAATAAACGAATTGCTTTAATTGAAAGATGAGAAATAAATTTTTTTATAGAAAACAATCTGATTTACTACCGGAAAGACCACCCCCGATAGCAACATCTGGTATTTTAGGATGGATAAGGAAAAATCTTTTTTCTTCATCAATAAATTCAATACTAACAGTATTATGTATATATTTAATATACCTAGTTATAAATGATTTTATAAATTGGGCTTATATTGATGCATCATTTGAAGGAAATGATAGATTAGCTTGTACCAATCAAGGTGCATGTTGGGCATGGGTAGATCAAAGAATAGGTCAATTTTTTTATGGTTTTTATCCA
>PTLN01000180.1 GCA_002938125.1 Alphaproteobacteria bacterium MarineAlpha2_Bin1 | reverse complement strand
ATGGTGTCGTAATAAAATCAGATATGAGTGAAGAAATATAATTAATAATTTTGGTTTGATTTAAAAAAAAGGGGCAGTAATTATAATGCCCCTTTATGTAATCTAAAATGTTATTTACATTTATCAGCAGGGAATTCGTCAAATTTACTCCAATCCCCATTCTTGATTTCTATAATATAACCCGGTAACTCAGCATCACCATTTTCATCAAAACATGTTCCTGTACCGGTAACACCACTAAAAATAGTCTTTTTTAACTGATCACGAATTTTATTTCTTTCTTCAGTTAATTTTGATGGGTCACCAGTAACACCTGCAGCTTCAATAACTTGCTTATATAAGTATACAATATCGTAGGCTTGCGCATCTACATGATGAGGGAAAGGTCGTGCAATTCCCGCTTTTTTAGTACCTTCTACAAATTTTTCGGTAAATTTAGTTGCTGCAGCGTCTTGAGTTCTCCAATAACCAGCTGCAAATAAAGTTCCTTCAGCTGGTTTCAAGGATTCTAGAGCAACTGGATCTGCAAATAATTGAGACCCAATAATGCGTCCCTTAAAACCCTGCCTTCTTAATTCTTTATGAAAGGCGGCAGCATGAACGCCAAAACCGGCAACCCCAACAACTTCAGGATTGCTCTCCATAACCTTAGTCACTTGAGGAGCAACATCAAAAGAAGCAACTGTAAAACCAATAGGTTCAGCAACTGTTGCACCGAATTTTTTCAATAAAGCAGGCATAATAAATTTACCTACAATTGAAGTAATCCTATTATCACTTGCATAAACAACCGCTGCTCTGGACATTGGAACATTTTTTCTCTTCATTGCTTGCATAAGTCTGGCAAATTGTTTGCCTTCATCTTCCGTTAGCCTAAAACCATAGGCCTTATCTTTAGTCAAGCCTGGAGCAGATGATGCATTAGGTATTTGAACTATTCCTAACCTTTCACCTACTGGGAAAGCCGCAGCCGCTTCTCCTGAAGAAAAGGGCCCAATGATTGCAAGGACTTTATCATCCTCTGCAAGCTTTCTAGTCCCAACAACTGCCTGCTTTGGATCACTTCCTGTTTCATACTTAATTAACTCAATTTGTTTTCCATTGATACCACCACTAGCATTTATCTCAGCTACTGCAATATCAACAGCAATTTCTGTACCTTCACCTTGAGTTTTAAGCATTCCACTATTGGTAAAGTTTAAACCAAGCTTAATTGTGTCCGCAGCAAATAATATATTCTGCGTTGTAATAATTCCAATTATAAATAAAATGGAAAATATAAACTTAGAGCAATTTTTAAATTTAAACATATACACCTCCCAAAAAAATTTTAACTATTCACTTCCAAGATACGCTGAAACAATTTTCTCATCAGACATAAGATCTTTAGAAATACCTTTTTGTACTATCTTTCCTAGCTCCATAACATAAGCCCTATTTGAAACTTGTAAAGCTTTCCTGGCATTTTGTTCAACAATTAATATCGACATACCTTCACTATTCAAAGTTTGAATTACACCAAAAAGTTCCTCAACGATCAAGGGACTTAAGCCCAGAGAAGGTTCATCTAGCATAAGTAATGATGGTTTTGCAAGTAAGGCCCTTCCAACTGCAAGCATTTGCTGTTCTCCACCAGAAAGTACAGAAGCAGACATCTGACTCCTTGTGGATAAATTGGGGAACATTTCATAAACTTTCTTAATATCGTCATGAATCTCGCTATCAGCTCTAAGATGTGCACCCATAAGTAGGTTTTCTTCTACTGTAAGTGAAGTAAGTATTTTTCGCCCTTCAGGAACTAAGACTAACCCATTTCTTACTCTTTGTGTAGATGAGTGAGAGGATACGTCATTATCTTTAAATTTGACAATACCATTAGATTTTGTGTGACCTAACAACGCTCTTAATAAAGAACTTTTACCTGCTCCATTTGCACCCAAAATACAAACAACTTCTCCCTTATCAACTTGTATGTCAATTTGATCTACAGCAATATTTGTTCCATATTTAACTAATAATTTTTCAACTGTTAAAATCATTTTCCTAAGTATGCCTCTCTAACTTTCTCGTCCCTCTGAGCTAGCAAAGGCGGGCCCTCATAAATCTTTTCTCCAAAATTTAGAACCACGGTGTGTTCTACAAAATTATTTACAAACCTCATATTGTGCTCTACTAGTAAAATAGTAGTCCCATCATTAGAAATTTGATTAAGCATTGCTGATAATTGATCGGCTTCCTCCTTGTTTAAACCGGCTGTTGGCTCATCTAATAATAAAAGTGAAGGTTTAGCTATTAAGGCTCTAACTACCTCAATTCTTTTTTGCAAACCATACGGGAGATTAGAGACTATTTCCTCCGGAGGAACATTAATACCAAATTTATCTAACAAATTCTTTGCTTCTAATTTATCTTTTGAACCGTTCCCAAAATGTATTGGCCTAAACAAAGTAGTAAATTTAGATGCCAAAGCATGTTGGCCCATTAAGACATTTTCTATTACGCTTAAGTGCGGCATTAACCTAATATTTTGGAAACTTCTTGCTACTCCAAATCTGATCCTTTTGTATGCTGGCAACAAAGTAATATCTTGATCATTAATTATTATACTTCCTCTATCAATTGGATAAACACCGCTTATTAAATTAAAAATAGTAGTCTTTCCAGCACCATTTGGACCAATCAGGGCAACTTTTGAACCTGATTTAAGAGACAAACTAAAGTTTTTGATAACCTCAATCCCACCGAAGTTTTTGTATATTTCATTAATTTTTAAAATATTTTT
>PTLN01000018.1 GCA_002938125.1 Alphaproteobacteria bacterium MarineAlpha2_Bin1 | reverse complement strand
ATAAACTTAATAATCTACCTTTGATATACTCGTTTGAAGCTACGCCACCTGATATTACAATATCTGGTTTAAATGAGTAATTTTGGAAAAAATAGTCTGATGCTTTTTCAATTTTTTTATAAAAAATATCACCTACAGCTTTTTGAAATGAGGCAGCTATATTATTTTTTAATTCTTGGTTCATATTTGAAGAAGTCTTGTTTAAAACTGCTGTTTTGAGTCCAGAAAATGAAAAGTCTAGATTTCTATGATTAATCATAGGCCTAGGTAAATCAATAGATTCTTCATCTCCATTTTTTGCTGCCTCCTCAATTGCTGGTCCACCTGGAAACCCTAAATTCAATAATTTTGAAACTTTATCAAAACATTCTCCGCATGCGTCGTCTAACGTGCCACCCAAAAGCTTATATTTTCGTATACCTTGGATCTCTAGTATTTGGGTATGTCCTCCAGAAACTAGGAGAAGAAGATAAGGAAATTTTATTTCATTAGTTAATCTCGGAGTTAAAGCGTGAGCTTCTAAGTGATTAATACCTACTAGAGGCTTATTAGCTGCTATAGCTATTGCTTTAGATGTCAAAAGTCCAACAATAAGTCCACCAATAAGTCCTGGGCCAGCTGTAGCAGCAATAGCATCAACATCTTTTATGCAAATTTGAGCTTTTTTTAAGGATATTTTTATGACCTCGTCTATTTTTTGTATATGTGATCTTGAAGCAATTTCTGGTACCACACCCCCATATGGCCTGTGGATATCAATTTGGGAAGAAATAACGTTTGATAGAATTATTTTATTACTAGACACAACTGATGCCGAGGTTTCATCGCATGAAGTTTCAATTCCTAGTACAATCATTATTGAAGATCCAGTATTTTCAAGTTAAAGATAGTGATTATAACATTATATTTAGAATTTAATTTAATGAAATTAGATAATATAAATAAATTAAAAATTGGCACAAGAAGTTCAGCACTTGCTATGGCCCAAACCGACCTTGTTATTGAAAAGTTAGAGAATACTTTTCCCTCGATAAGTAAAATTATAGAAGTAAAGAAAATTGAGGTTTCTGGTGATAAATATAAAAATAGACATTTAAGAAATATTGGAGGTAAGGGTCTATTTACAAAAGAAATAGATCAAGCTTTAATCGAAAATAAAATAGACATTGCAATACATTCTATGAAAGATGTTGATTCATCCTTACCTCCCGGTTTAATTATAGGTGGTGTCATTGAAAGAGAAGATCCAAGAGAGTTTCTTTTAACTAATATAACAGAAGATTTAAATAGCTTAAAAAAAAATGCATTGATTGGCACCTCCTCTCTGCGTAGGAAAGCTCAGTTATTACGAAATAATCCAGAACTTAATTTTGTTGATTTAAGGGGAAATATATTAAGTAGAATAGAGAAGCTTAACGCTTCTGAGTTCGACGCTACGGTTTTAGCTTCTGCTGGATTAAAAAGGTTAGGCTTAAATCCAAAAGGATTTGTTATTGAATTAGATAGGATGTTGCCTTGCTTGGGGCAAGGCATTATTGGAATACATGTATCTGAAAAAAATTATAAAATTAGAAATCTAATTTCATATATTAATGATAAAAAAACTTTTGACGAGTTAACCTCAGAGAGGGCCTTATTGTCATCTCTTGGTGCAACTTGTAATACACCAATTTGTGGATTAGCAGAGATTCAAAATGATTTATTATTTCTCCGTTCAGAAGTATATTCACTGGATGGCAAAGAATGTTTCACGACTAAAATTAAGGGGAATATTTCTGAAGCAGACTTAATTGGGTTTGAGGCTGGAAAGGAATTAATTGATTTAACTCCTTCAAGAATAACTGAATCATGGAAGTAAACCTTTTAATAATCAGGCCTATGGAAGATGCAGAGATTTTGTCAAATGATCTAAAAAAAATCGGAATAAAATCTAGCATTTTTCCTATTTTTGATTTGATTTACTTAGATCCTATGTTACCAAATATAGATGAATTTTCATATATTATAACATCAAGTAGGAATGGTGTTAGATCCTTTGCAAAAAAATTTCTAGAAAGAGATTTAACTATATATGTTGTAGGGGAAGGATCTGCTCAAGAAGCTAAGAAATATGGTTTCAAGAATATTATTCTCGGAAATAATAATATCAAAGAATTATGTAGAAAAATTAACTTAAATGTAAATAAAGATAGCGGAAAACTTCTTTACGTATCAGGTAAATATCAAAGTTACGATGTAGTAAGAGACTTAAGAGTCAATGGATACAAAATAGAAAATCTAGTTTTATATGACCTTAATCCTCATAGTTATTTAACCGAAGGGGTTTTAAAAAAATTAGAAGATGGTATTATAAATGGGGTAGTATTTTTTTCCCCCCGTTCAGCTACTGTATTTTCATATTTACTTAAAAAAGCAAGGAAAGATAATATTACAAAGAGACTAAGGGCATTTTGTTTAAGCAAAAAAATTGCAGAAAAAGTTAATAAATTAAATTGGAAAATGACTTATATTTCAGCAACATCTAGTAAGGCCTCATTAATTGATTTATTATATTATCTCAACAAATAGTTGGCTATGATTTTTCAATCAAGAAACACTAAGGGTAAAATAAAAAAGTCTACTAGACTAAAAAATGAACCACTTGACTCGGATAATAAATTTAATAACTCTGTTTCTGTCCGATTTTTCTCATATTTTATTTTTTTGTTATTAGGAATTATACTTGGGTTTATATTTTTTCAATATTACACAATAGATACTAAAAAGATTGATTATAATGTATTTGAAAAAAAACTAGATACGCAAAAGTCGAAAAGCAGAAAAGATAAAATTGAAAAAAGCCAAGATTTTGAAAATTTAAATAATGATTTACTAATTAAGCAAACAAATTTTCAAAAATTAATTGACTCACGATTGATGCTTATCGAGAAAAAAATATCAAATTTTGATGAAGTTTCAAAAAAATTTATTATTGATTTAAATTCCTTAACAAAAAAAAATGAAAAAAAAATTGATAGTGACATTATTTCTATTAATTCTAAAATTAATCAGGCAAATAAAAATATTAATAATATTATATCAACATTTGATAGATTAAATAAAATGGAACTAATTCTTGATAAGAAGATTAAATATTTTTCAGTAACCATTGGTATTCATAACTTACGAGAATCAATAAGTAATAATTTTAATGTTTCTTCATCGCTTAATGATTTAAAAAATCATATTGAAAGTTTAAATAATAAAAATTATATAAATTTATTTTTAAAGTTAGAAAATTTAATCAACACAGGTATAAAAAATAGAGATGAGCTTATATACTTATTAAATAATATTGAGAAGATAACCTTAGAAGAAAATATTATACCAATTAATAGTAATAAATTAGAAAGTCCAGCGAAATATTTTTCATCTCTGGTTAAAATAAAAAAATTAAAAAATTCAGATGGGAGATTAGTTGAAAATACATTTATTAGAACTAGGGCTTTGCTCTACCAAAATAAGCTCAGTGAGGCAGTAGTAGAATTAGGCAAAACACCTTTAAAAGATAATAAAAATATAAATGATTGGTTGATTCAATGTAATAAATTAATCCAAGTAGAAAAACTAATGGGTGATCTCTTAAATATAAATTTTGAATTTGAAAGAAGAGACTAATGATAAAAGTTTTATTATTCTCTGCACTTTTAATTTTTTTATCTCTAATTGCTGGTTGGGTAGGAACAAAGCCTGGGTCAGTGCAAATCATTTGGTTTAATTACGATATCAAAACATCTGTTTCAATAACATTAGTTTTTATCTTGATAATTATTTTTATTTCATTAGTAATTTATAATTTTATACTTTCAATTATAAAAACAAAAAATAAAATAAGAACAAATATTATTAGCAGAAGAGAGGATAGAAGCGTTAATTCACTTAATAAAGGGATAGTCGCTTTGATAAGTGGGGATGGTGAACTAGCTGAAAAACTATCTAAGGATACTAAAAATATACCAAAATCATTATTACCATTAGGAATAGTTCTCTCAGCGCACTCGGCTCATCTTAATAATAATAAGAAATTAGCAGCAAATTATTTTGAGAAAATGTTGGTCCATAAGGAATTAGAATTCTTAGGTCTAAGAGGTTTAATGCTCCAAGAAAAACTAGAAAGTGAAAAGATTAAATATGCAAGAAGAGCTTACATGATTAATCCTAAATCTGAATGGATTTCAAACAATTTATTTAAATTAGAATCGAAATTAGGTAATTGGAGAGAAGCCGAAAAGATTTTAAGGAATAGCAAGTACTATAATAAAGAAAATAATAAAAAAAACATTAATAGAAAAATATCAATTACTATGTTCCAACAAGCAAAAGATTATGATGAGAATCAGAGTGTTGCCAAGTTAAAGAAATATACTGAAGCGTTTGAACTTTCTCCAAATTTAGTTCCTTTATCAGTAGAACTTGCATCTTTATATTACAAAAATAATAGATATAGGAAAGCAAATAAAGTTATTGAAAAAACATGGAATTTAAGCCCCCATCCTGATTTATATGAATCATTTAAGAATATTAATAAATCTGAAAATCCAGCAAACCTTTTGAAACGGACTATAAAACTATCAGAATTATTAGATAGCTCAAATGCTGAAGTATGTTTAAGTAAAGCTGAAGCATATTTTTTATATAAAGATTTTCAAAGAGCAAGAGAGTCATTAAAACCATTACTTGAAAAGAAAATTGATAAACGTAGTTATAATTTGATGGCAAAAATTGAGGAAGAAGAAAATGGTCCCTTAGCTGCTAAAGATTGGTATAGGCCCTACAAAGAGTTATTGTTACCTTTATGGATATGTAAGAATTGTGATTATAAAAATAACGCCTGGCTTCCATTGTGTAAAAAATGTAATTCTTTCGATTCTTTTGATTGGGGTTATGATGCCTATGAGGGAATTCAAAGTATTGAGTTACAAGAAGATAGTATAATCGAAGAAAATATTTTTGATAAATCAATTTGACTTTATATTTTATTTCAATAGTTTAATTACATAATTAATCCTTACTTTTGAATTTAATGATGAAGAGTATTTACACTTTTTGGGCTAGCGTGCCAAAGGTAACTAAAGCAATCTTTTGGGCTCTATTAGCTACAGTATTTATGACTGCTATGTCAGTTTTAATTAAATATCTTGGAAGCTCTCTTCCTTTTGTTGAAGTAGCTTGGTTCAGAGCATTTTTTGGTTTGATAATTATTTCACCATTTATTATAAAGAGAGGTGGTATAAAAGCTGTTTACACTCACAAAATAGGAATACACTTAGTTAGAGGGGTGCTGGCAGTTATGGCAATGCTTAGTGGTTTTTATGCCGTTACAGTTCTTCCACTTACATTAGTTACAACTCTAGGTTTTTCTAGGCCATTATTTATGATTCCCTTAGCAATATTTTTTTTACATGAAATTGTAAAGGCAAGACGTTGGTCTGCAACAATTATTGGGTTTATCGGTATTTTAATTGCTATTAGACCTTCCGGAGAACTCGAGCCAGCTGTCTTTATTGCATTATTTAGCTCATTCGTGTTCGCATTAGTTATGATAACTACAAAAAAACTATCTTCTACTGAGGCACCCACAACTCTAATGTTTTATCAAGGCTTTCTATCATCATTATTTATAGCTCCATTATGCCTTTTTTACTGGATAACGCCAAGTCTTTACGAATTTATCTTACTTTTTATGTTAGCTATATTTGGATCATTAAGTGTAAACTGTACTATTAGAGCTTTGAAATTAGCAGATACGACAGTAGTCTCGCCAATAGAGTATATAAGGATAATTTTTGCAAGTTTTGCTGGTTTTGTTATCTTTATGGAGATTCCTAGTATTTGGACTTTAGTTGGTGGGATGGTAATTATATTTTCTACTGTATATATTGCTTACAGAGAATCTCGCTTAGGTTATGATAAAACTTTTACTGATATTAATTGATAAATATCTTTTAAAATAAATAAAATTTATAGGAGATAGTTATGGCTGCTTACATGTTTGTAAGTGCAAAAATATTCAATGCAAGCCAATTTTCGGAATATGGAAAAAAAATGGGAGATTTAATTAAAACTTACAATGGTGAATATCTCGCAAAGGGCAGTATTTCCGATATTTTAGAGGGAAATTTTGATAAAAGTAGAAAAATTTTAATAGCAAAGTACCCTTCTATTGAACAAATACATGACATGTGGAACTCAGAGGAGTATAAAAAAATAAAAAAAATTAGAGAAGATATTGCAGAAGTGGATGTAATAATTATAGATGGTTTAAAATAATGATATAATTTTTGTTTTTAAAAAGGCTGAAATAAAAGCAAAATTAACTATTTAGATAAAGGGGAGTAAAATGGAAAAACTTCATCACTTCATTAATGGAAAGGCAATTAAGTTATCAAATGGACGTTCAGGTCCTGTATTCAATCCATCCTCTGGAGATCAAATTGCCGAAGTCCCATATGCTGATGAAGCTATTACTAATGAAGCTGTAGCAGTAGCTCTTTCTGCATTTCCAGATTGGGCATCTACACCATCTGTTCAAAGAGCTAGAGTTTTATTTAAGTTTCTTGAATTAATGAATAAACAGAAAGAAGAAATTGCTAAAATTGTAACAAGAGAACATGGCAAGACTATTCCAGATGCTATTGGTTCTGTTACCAGAGGATTAGAGGTAGTAGAATTTGCATGTGGCATTCCTCAACTACTTAAAGGAGAATTTTCTGAAAATGTAGGGACGGATATTGATTCTTGGTCTATACGTCAGCCTGTGGGAGTTTGTGTGGGCATAACGCCATTTAATTTTCCTGCTATGGTTCCTATGTGGATGTTTCCCATAGCTATAGCATGTGGTAATACATTTATTTTAAAGCCTAGCGAAAAGGATCCTTCAGCGCCCCTGTTTATGGCTGAACTTTTAAAAGAAGCAGGTTTGCCTGATGGTGTTTTCAATATCGTAAATGGTGATGCTGAAGCCGTAACAACTATACTGAAAAATCCAGATGTGAGTGCTGTAAGTTTTGTAGGATCCACAAATATTGCTGAAAAAATCTATACGTCTGCATCAGCTAATGGTAAACGTGTTCAAGCACTAGGTGGTGCGAAAAACCATATGATTGTTATGCCTGATGCTGATATGGATCAAGCATCAGATGCTCTAATGGGTGCTGCATTTGGATCTGCAGGAGAAAGATGTATGGCAGTTTCTGTTGCTGTCGCAGTTGGTTCTGCTGGAGATGAAATTATAAAAAGATTATCACCTAGAGTTGCCTCACTAAAAGTAGGGCCGGGAAGTGATCCCCAATCTGAAATGGGGCCATTAATTACTAAACAACATTTTGATAAGGTAAAAGAATATATAAATATAGGAGAAAAAGAAGGAGCTGAATTATTAGTAGATGGAAGAAATATTAAACTTCAAGGCTATGAAAACGGTTATTTCCTTGGAGGAACTCTTTTTGATAATGTGTTACCAGATATGAGGATATATAAGGAGGAAATATTTGGTCCTGTTTTATCAGTTGTGAGAGCAAAAAGTTTTGAGGAAGCTTCCTTGTTGGTTGATAAGCATGAATACGGAAATGGAGCGGCTATATTTACGAGAGATGGCGATGCAGCAAGAGAGTTTTCTAATAGAGCTCAAGCAGGGATGATTGGTATTAATGTTCCAATACCAGTTCCAATGGCTTTTCACTCATTTGGTGGCTGGAAGAAATCAATATTCGGTGATCACAGTATTCATGGAACTGAGGGTGTTCATTTTTATACAAAACTTAAGACCGTAACGTCTAGATGGCCCACAGGTATTAGATCTGGAGCAGAATATAATTTTCCCTCCATGAAGTAAAAAACTATGATTTTTCAAGAAAAAAAAAATATTATCCCTAAAAATTTCCCAGAACCACAGATTGATGTTGCGCCCTCTAGCGCCAAACAAACTGCTATTTTAGGAGGAGGGTGTTTTTGGTGTGTAGAACAGATATATGATGAAATACATGGTATAGAGAGTGTTATTTCTGGTTACAGTGGAGGAAGTTCAGATTCAGCTAATTATGAAGCAGTTTGTTCAGGAAATACCGATCATATTGAGGTTGTAAAAATAAAATTTGATAGTAATAAAATTACTTTTGGAACAATTCTCAAATTGTTTTTTTCTGTTGTTCATGATCCTACCCAGATAGAAAGACAAGGTGCTGATATCGGATTACAATATAGTTCTGTAATTTTTTGTCAAAACAAAGAACAATTTAATGTTTCGAAGCAGTACATAGAGCTTTTAAATCAAGCAAAAATTTTTTCTAATCAAATTGCAACTAAAATAATAGATTTAAAAGAGTTTTATGAGGCTGAAAATTATCATCAAAAGTATGCTAAAAGAAATCCAAATCAGCCCTATATTTTAGGAGTATCCTATCCAAAACTTCAGAAGTTGATAAATAGTTTTCCTGAATTGATAAAAAATTTATAAGTTTTTTTGGAGCTTCACTATGCTATTAAATAAATCCCGTGCTTATGAAATTATGGATAAGTACAAATTAGACGCATTACTAGCAGTTAATCCCAGAAATATTTATTACCTAACTGATTTCTCTGGTTTTAATAACAGAACACAAAGAAACTTCTATGAATATGCTCTTTTTCCTCGAAAAGAAAATGCACCAGCAGCCTATGTAACTACAGCTGTTGAACTTCCACGTTTAAGTGATTTTCCTACGTGGGTTCCAAATATTCAGACTTATACTCATCCAGTAGGTATTAATAACAGGGATTACGATACTTCAACAGAGGATACAGAGGCCGGAATTCCAATTAATTGGCCAATAAGAAAACATAGAAACTTACCAGATAGAGAAAAACAATGGTTAGAGTTAAAAAGAAAGTACGGAGAGAATGTGTCAGCTTCGCCTTTGTTAGCCCTTAAAAAAGCCTTTAAAGATGCACTTTTAGATAAAGCAACAATAGGTACTGACGATCCGAGAGTTATAAATTGGCTGAATGAAGCTGGTTTAGAATCTATAAAACCATTTGAAGCAACTAATATTTTTAGAGAAATAAGGATGGTTAAATCACCTGATGAAATTAAATTATTAACTAAGGCTGCACAAATTAATGAACAGGGCATGCAAGCTGCAATTGACTCTGTTAAAGAAGGAGTGGATTGGCAAGATATTGAACTCAATTTTTTTAATAAAGTTTCAAGTCTAGGGGGTCAAGGTGTATACATCACAGCAGGCCCAGGAGGTTTGCCTCATCAATCAGTAGTGAGTGGAAAACCAATAATGTTAGACTCACTATCTACTTATAAATTGTATCATGGAGATTTAGGTAGAACAGTAATTGTAGGAGATCCAAGTAAAGAGGTTCTAAAAAGAAATAAAGCCATGATTGCTGGATGGGAAAAAGCTGTTGAAATCATTAAACCTGGTTTAACAGGTTCAAAATTAACATCTGAGGTTTTAAAAGTTATGGATAAAAAAGGTTTTCCTGGGTTTATAATTGTTACCCCTCACTCCATAGGCTTAGAACATACAGATCACCCTTTGCCAATTGGTAATGAAATGCCAGGCTCGAAGGGAGATTTTATTTTTTTAGAAAATATGGTTGTAAATGTCGATATGCCCTATCATGAGTATGCCTGGGGTTCTATGCATTTAGAAGATACATTGGTTATTACAGCAAACGGTTGCAGAGCAATAACATCTGAAAAAACAAAGATAGTTATTAAATAATATTTTTATTTATTCAAATCTTAAAGCATCAATAGGATCTAGAAGTGAAGCTTTCCTTGCTGGATAAGCACCAAAAATTATTCCAATAGCTGCTGAAAAAAAGAATGCGATAATGATTGAATTAATATCAATAGTGGTTGGCCAGCCTGCTGTTTTTGAGATTAAGTATGATACAATCATTCCAAATATAATACCTATAAATCCACCAATTAAAGATAGTGTTATAGACTCAATAATGAATTGCATTAAGATATCTTTCCTTTTTGCACCTAGAGCCATTCTAAGTCCTATCTCTTTGGTTCTTTCAGTTACAGAAACAAGCATAATGTTCATTATTCCTATCCCTCCAACAACTAGTGCAATTGATGCAACTGCTCCCAAAAGCAAGGTAAAAACACCTATACTTTGAGATACTGTATTTCGTATTTCTTCTAAATTATGTATTTTAAAATCATCTTCTTTTCCTGGTCTAATTTTATGTTGTTTTCTAAGTATCTCTTTGATACGTTCTTCAGCCTCGGACATTCTTGAAGAATTTATTACTTTGACCCAAATTACATGAACCATATTTGGTCGTGCGCGTTTATTTGATCCCAATATCCTTTTTTGAACTGTTTGCATTGGAATAATTATAATGTCATCCTGGTCTTTGCCATCAGCAGATTGACCTTTTGGTTCTAGAGCCCCAATTACTTTTATAGGAACACGATTAACTCTAATTAATGTACCTACAGGGCTATTATTAGGGCTGATATTATCTACTACAGTTTTTCCTAATATACCTATTTTTGCAGAACTATTATTTTCTAATTCATTAAAAAATCTTCCCTCAGCAATGGACCAATCACGTGCAATAAAAAAACTTTTATTTGCTCCTATTATATCTGTAGACCAGTTAAAATTACCCGATATGACTTGCCCTTTTGTATGGATAGTTGGACTAGCTATAGTAATCAATTGTTTTTCATTAGCTATTGCATCTACGTCTTCTGTTGTTAGTGAAAGTTTAGATCCAGCACCCATTCTTGCACCTGAATCTCTAGAAGAAGCGTTTACTATTATTAGTAAGTTTGATCCTAGAGCTTCTATTTGACCAACTATTTTATCTTGAGCGCCCGTTCCAATAGATACAAGAGCAATTACAGCAGCAACACCTATAATTACTCCTAACATAGTTAGAACACTTCTAAGGGCATTAACTCTTAAAGCTTTTAATGCTATAATAAAAGTTAGAGATATATTCATCTATTTTTATTCTTAGTTTTTTTTCTTATCTTCAATAATAACTCCATCTTTAAAAGTAATTACTCTCTTTGCATGCGATGCTACATCTATTTCATGAGTAACTAAAATTATAGTAATTCCTGATTTATTTAGTCTTTGAAAAATAGACATTATCTCTTCTCCCGTTTTTGAATCAAGAGCTCCCGTTGGCTCATCTGCTAGAACAACGACAGGTTCATTAACTAAAGCTCTTGCAATCGCAACTCTTTGTTGTTGTCCGCCAGATAATTGATTAGGTTTATGGTCAATTCGATCTTTAAGACCAACTAAATCTAATTTTTTTTTAGCCTTTAATTCTCTTTCTTTAAAGTTTAAGCCGCTATAAATTAATGGAATTTCAACATTTTCTATAGCTGTTGTTCTAGCTAGAAGGTTAAAGTTTTGAAAAACAAATCCAATTTTTTTATTCCTGATTTCTGCTAATTTGTTGCTATCTAATTCACTTATAATATTTTGATCGAGCACATATTCCCCCTTTGAGGGTTTATCTAAACATCCAAGCAGATTCATTAAAGTAGATTTTCCCGAACCTGATGGCCCCATTATCGCAACAAACTCTCCATCTTGAATTTTAAGGTCTACATTTTTTAGAGCCTCTACTTCATTTTGGCCTATTTGATAAGTTTTAGAGAGATTACTTAATTTTATTAATTCCATTGGTGAATACCGAGTTATTGTGATTTAATACCTAAGATAACTTTTTCTCCAGGATTAATATTATTACTTTTAAGTATAATAAAATTTGTAACTGTTTCCGTATATTTAATATTTTTCTCGTGAATTGATTTATTATTTTCTAGAATGGATACTCTTCCTGATACATTTTGCACATTTTTTTTAAGTTTTATGATATTCTTATATTTAATTACTTGTTTAGGGTTTAAAATTGAAATAAATTTATTTTCGAAAGATTTTTTTTCAATTTCAATTCTTTCTTTTTTATTAATTTCATTTCCAAAAGATTTATTAATTTCACGAATAGCTTTTGTCTGATCTTTCAAAAGCAAGTTAAGTTTTTCCATTTGAGCTGTATTTAAATTAAGAGATGATGTAAGGTTTTTTTTAATTCTTTCGATATTTTCCTTATGTTTTCTAATTTTAGCCCTCTTACTTTTTTCATGTTTATAACTTAAGGCCCTTGTTGGTATTAAAATCACATTCTTAATTTCGCTTATTATTATGTTAACTGTCGCAGTCATTCCAGGAAGAAGAGTTTGACTATTATTATTTACAGAAACTATCACGCCATAAGTAACAACATTCTGAACAACTGTTGGCGTTTGTCTTATTTGAATAACTTTTCCTTTGAATATCTTCTCTTGAAAAGCATCAACTGAGAATTCTACATACTGACCTAATTTAATTTGACCAATATCTGCTTCATCTACATTTGTTTCAACCTGCATTTTTTTAGTATTCTGGGCAATTGTAAATAAAACAGGAGTGTTAAGACTTGCTGCTACCGTCTGGCCTAAATTTACTTTTCTATCAATAACTATTCCACTAACTGGTGCCCTTATAAAGGTATACTGAAGTTTAATTATACTTTGTTCCAGCAGAGCTTCTTTCTGACTAATTTGAGCCCTTGCATTTAAAACTTGAGCAGAAAAAAATTTTTGATTAGCTAAGGCAGCTTCATAATTCGCTTTAGCAGATCTCATTTGAGCTTCTAAAGATTCAAATTCAGATTTAAATTTTAGTACTCGTGTATCAGAAACTACTCCTTTATTTTTAAGTTCTTCATTCTGATTGTAAACTCTTTTTGCTTCATTAGCTGAGGTTTTTTTGTTTTCAAAATTTGCTAGAGATGAGGCTAGCTCTGATTTAGCTCTTTCTTTGGTAGCAATTTGCATTTTCAAGTTTGCTTTAGCAACGGATAGATTTGCTTCAGCTTGTCTAACCTGTGACTCAAATGTTCTAGGGTCGATTCTTGCAAGCAATTGGTTTTTTTTTACAGGAGAGTTAAAATCAACTAATAATTCAGATATTTGGCCTGTGATTTGACTGCCAACATCAACTGTAACCACAGCTTTTAGTTTACCAGAAGTTGAGATAATATTCTTTATATTGCCTTTAGTAATTGTATGTGTTTCATAATCTATTTTTTTATTTTTAGTAGAAAAATAAATTAGTAAAATAGCTAGTATAACTACTACGCTAGTAATGAAAAGATTCTTTTTATTTAGAAATTTCTTTAACATTTATTGTGTTATTTTGAGTATGAAAAAAATTTAATGTATTATATGAACTGGTAATAGAATAATCAAGTGAGGAAAAGATGGGGAAAAAAAATATAGTTACTGGTGGTTCAGTTATAAGTAAGGTTTTATCAGGGTATGGTATAAGAACGACCTTTGCTCTTGCAGGGGCTTCTCACACTCATTTATTAGACGCATTGGATAACGATAATTTTAAAATTATACTTAGCAGGCATGAAACAGCAACTGTAGCAGCAGCTGATGGTTATTCTCGTATATCAGGCAAGCCAGGAGTTGCGCTTATAGTTTCTGATCAAGGAATTCCTAATGCAGTTACTGGAATTTTATCTGCATATGAATCGTGTACACCAATATTAATTCTTTCTGTTAGAAAAAAAACGAGTGCACTAGAAACCCAAACTTTAATCGATCATGATAAATTAGAGTTAGTAAAGCCTATTACGAAATGGGCAAGAACGGTACCTTCAATAGACAGAATAACCGAGTATATTGAAACAGGCTATAAAATAGCGTTTTCTGGAAGACAGGGTCCAGTTCTAATTCAAATACCTCAGGAGTTTCTATCAGAAGAAGTAGGTGGGATTCAGAAATTTGAAATAAAAGATAATTTAGATATTCAGAAACCATCAATTACTAATGAATCAGTGAATAAATTTATTAAAATGTTATCATCTGCTGAAAAACCAATAATTATATGTGGAACAGGTGCCTATTTAAGTAAGTCTTCTGAAGTTCTTTCTAAAATATCATATGATTACTCAATACCTGTTTTTGGAAATGCGATGGGAAGAGGGTTAGTTTCAGAGGATGATAAGCTGGGTTGGTCTTGGGCACTTGCTCAATCATCGGCATCACTTGCAGATCTAGTTATTCTAGTAGGTTCAAGGTTGACTCAAAGAATTGGGTATGGCCTTCCTCCTAAATTTAAAAAAGATGCAAAATTTATTCAAATTGATATACAATCCGAGGAATTAGGTAGAAATAGGAAAATAGATCTGCCAATACACTCTGATGCTACAAATGCATTAAATTTAATTTATTCAAAATTATATCAAAGTAAATTTCCAAAAAAGATTTATAATAATTGGGTCTCAAATTCTCTAAAAGAGAAATTGAATTATATTGAAAATATTGGAAAAAGTAGCCAGATTATTCATCCTTATCAAATAGCAAGAAATTTGGTTCAGTTACTTCCAGATGATGCAATATATATAGGTGATGGAGCTGATATCCAGAATTGGATGCATGCATATCTCAAAATTGGAAAAAATAATACATTTATTGACCATTATCCCTTAGGTTCAATGGGAATAGGAACTCCTTTAGCTATTGGAGTTGCCGCCGCTGAAGCAGAGTTTTCAAAAAAATATTCAAGAAAGCCTAGAAAGGTAATTCTTGTAACTGGTGATGGTGCTTTTGGTTTTTATTCTTCGGAATTTAACGGTGCATCATTAGCAAAATTAGATATAACTACTATAATTTCAAATGATGGAGCCTGGGGAACTGAAAAACATGGACAGATGATTACTATTTCGAAACAAATAAATACAGAATTTGGTGAGGTAAATTATGCATTTATTGGTAAAGCTTTTAAATGTAAGTCAGAACAAATAGATCAACCTAGTATGGTTAATAGTTCTTTAAAAAATGCTATTGAATATGAAGGCCCAGTAATTCTTGATATAATTACCGATCCAGAAGCTGGTTTATTGAGAAAGCAAGATAGTAGGGTTCAGACAGTTCAATTCAGTGATTTTGAATCAAGCAGATCCTTACAAGATGAAGAATAAATACAATTTAAATATATATTGGTAACTTTATATTAATTTAAGATAATTAAGATATCTAATTTATCATCTGAGTTAGATAATTATGGAAGATTTAAGAATTGTAATATTTGGTGCAAGTGGACATATTGGCCATGAGTTATTCAAAATATTTTCAAAAAGTAATACTGTTCTTGCCCCCTCAAGGCTTGATCTTGATTTAAGAGTATTTAATGATATTGGAACATATCTTAGAATTGCTAAACCTAATTTAATTATTAATGCAGCAAGTTTTTCAGACATCGACTTAGCTGAAAATAAGATTCTTGAAGTCAAAAAATTAAATACTGATTTACCTGAATACTTAGCTATTGAAGCATTAAATAAAAAGATTGGTCTTGTGCACTTTTCCTCAGATCAAATATTTGACGGACGTGGACAAAGAAACCCTTATAATGAAGAAGACATGCCTAATCCTTTGAATGTTTATGGTCGCTCAATTTTGCGAGGGGAGTCAATGATAAAAAATATATTTGATAATTACTTAATTTTTCGTTCAAGTAGAATTTATAGTCTTAGAAAACCATGTTTTATTAGCAAACTATTAAGTGTTTTGCGTGAACATAAAGACATCAATGTTTCGTCTGATCAGTTTGGAAGCCCTACCTGGGCTCGTTCTTTAGCAATGATGGCTTACGATGCAATTATGAAGAGTGATATATTAAATAACACAACTTCCGAAAAACTTGGAGTATATCATCTATCCGATGAAGGTGAGGTAAGTTGGTTTGATTTTGCAAATGCAATAATCGAAATTATTGGAAGAAAAAAATCAAGCTACTTGAAAGAAAAGCCAATAATAAGAGCTATTGACTCTGATTTATTACTTTCACCCACAAAACAACCACGATATTCAGCGTTATCCACATCTAAAGCAGAAAAAATTTTAAGTGTAAGGCCAGTTTTCTGGAGAAACCAGCTAGAGTCTTGCCTAAGTGAGATTTAAAAAAAGTATATAATTTTTTTTTTTTAAGGTAATATATACTAAATCAAAAAAATAAAAGACGTAATGATTAAAAGAAAAAAATCTCTTAGGGACTTAAATACTATTAAATCTTCAAAGCAAGTATGTTTTGATAAAGAAGAAATAAATGAAATAATGTCAATATATACAAAGTATGTAATTGCAGGTGAATGGTGTGATTACGCTATACATTTCGGCAAGGTAGAGGCAGTATTTGCAGTTTTTGGAAAAAGATCATTCTTCCCTGCCTATAAAATTGTTAAAAGAGGAAATGCAGCTAAAAAATATCGTCTAATTGATCCTGGTGGAAGGATTATACTTATCGGAGAAGAATTGAGGCAAATAGTAAATTGTATTGGGAGAAGTTATATCCGAGCAGTTTAAAAAAAGGCCCGACTAGCGGGCCTTTAATATATAATGTAAATAAAGCTATTCTCTGTTTCCGAATAATTGAAGTAGCAATATAAACATATTTATAAAATTAAGGTATAAGCTTAAAGCTCCCATTACACCACTTTTTGTCATTGCTGCTCCGTCATTTTTAACAAAATTGTAAGTATTTTTTATCCTTTGAGTATCATACGCAGTTAATCCCACAAATACCAGAACACCTACAACTGAAACTACCCAGTGTATCATTGCGCTGCCGATAAAAATATTGACTATGGAAGCGATAATTATTCCAATTAAACCCATAAACAAGAAAGCGCCTAGTTTAGTAAGGTCTTTTTTTGTGGTATAGCCCCACAAACTCATAGCCCCAAATACACCCGCTGTAATGAAAAATACCCTAGCTATACTAGCACCAGTAAATGTTAGAAAAATATTAGCTAATGACAGCCCAAAAACAAAAGTAACAGCCCAGAAAAGAAGCTGAACTGTTGATGGTTTCATTCTATTTACCCCAAAAGATAGAGCAAAGATGAAAATTAGAGGTGCAAACATAACTAAGTAGCCAAGCGGAGAAGCTCCAAGTTGACCATTAGCACCATAACTATAAAAAAGGTTTATAATAGGCGTATTAGCTGTAACCCAAGCAGTTAATCCAGTAATAGCTGTTCCGACTGCCATATAGTTATATACACCTAGCATATAAGATCTAAGCCCCTCATCTATGCTATCTAGCGACTTAGCAGTTGAAGAAGCGCCTAAATTAAATTTAGGTTCCACCATTTTTTACCTCATGAATTAGTTGATAACACGATATATGTTAATATATGACAATTTACAGTTTTTTTTCAAGTCTTTACTATCAATTAGATAGTAAATATTTGCTGTTAGTTTGAAAATATTCTTAATGAAGAATTTATACGGCTATTTAGTATTTTTTTAGTTCCAATAAGGCCAATTATACAAACAAGTAATATACCTAGAATTGGAGCATATATTATTGAAATTAGATTAAAGCTAAAGTTAATATTTATTAAATTAGTTGTGATTATCCAAGCAAGAGCTATGCCTAATATACAGGAAATAAAGCTTGTAATAATACTTAAATAAATAAATTCTAAAAGGTAGACTCTCAATATAAAATATGGAGTTGCACCCATAACTTTAAGTATAATTGAACTATATTTTCGTGAATCGTAACTCGCAGATATAGCTCCGGCCAAAACAAATATTCCAACTAAAATAGTCAATAATGATATACCTCTTGCAGCATCAGAAACTTTTTTGAGAGTTGATGTAACTGTTTTAATAGCATCTTTAAGTCTAATTACAGTAATATTCGGAAAATTTTTAACGATTTTATTAAAAACATTAATTTCTTTTTCACTATTTATTTTTGCAGTAGCAAGATAAGAATATGGGCTTTTTTCTAGAATACCTGGTGAAAAAATAACAAAGAAATTAATTCCAAAACTTTGCCAGTTAATTTCTCTAAGATTAGATATTTTAGCAGTTATTTCTCTTCCTAGAATGTTAAAGGTTAAGGTATCTCCAAGTTTTACCTTCAGATCATTAGCAATATTTTTATCAATAGAAATTAGAGGTATTCCATTATAATTTAATGGCCACCATTCTCCCTCAATAACATCACTATTCATTGGTAATTTATTTGAAAATGTGGCTCCAAAGTCATATTTTTTTAACCATTTAGCATCATCTGATAACTTATAATTCTCTATTTTTGTATTTTTTACCTTTATTAATCTTCCCCTCAAGCTTGGAGCAGCATTAATATTTTTAAAACCATCTGAATTAGATACTAGATTTTCAAGTTGATCAAATTGAGATTTTTGTATATCAACTAAAAAAAATGATGGTGCAGTTTCTTTTATAGATAAATTAATTTCCTTATTTAAGTTATACTCCACAAGTGAAATTACAATTAATAAAGTTATACCTATACCAAAACAGGTAATAATATTTTTACTTGATGAGTTCGGAGCCAATATATTTGTCATGGCAAAGGTATTAAGATATTTCGTCAAAAAAGTATAATTTCTAAGAATGTATATGGTAACATTTGAGATAAAAAAGAAAAAAATAATTAATGCAAAACATCCCAGAACAAACCATATTGAGTTTAAGCTAAAGTCAAAAAGATAAATTGTTATAAAAATTTGTAAAATTAGTAAGACTCCTGATATAAAAATATATAGTTTTCCGGGAATATTCTTTTTTGTATCAGAAATATATCTAAATAAAGAAGAAGGTTTTGTATTTTTTGCTTTAGCTAACGGCCATAAAGTAAAAATAAATGCTGTAATGATACCATAGCTTGAAGCAAGATAAAAAGTTTGGATATTAAAGTAAGTTTTTGTGTCAATGTTTAATCCTAGGGGGACGTATTGTAAAATAATGTAACCAGCAAAAACACCTATTATAAAACCCATTGAAATACCTATTAGTGACATAAAAACTGTTTGAGTTAAGTAAATCAAAAATATATCCGAACTTTTAGCCCCTAAGCTTTTTAGTATTGCAATATTTTTATTTTTTTTCGCAAGATAGTGACTGATAGAATTTGAAATACCCAGGCCTCCCAGAAGTAAAGCTGTAATGCCGGATAGTATCAAAATAATTTTTAGCTGGTTAATGAATTGTTGACTAGAGTTTTGTGAAGACGATCTGGCAGATTCAAATCTAAGAGATTCTGTAGGGAATTGTTTTTTTATCTGCTTAATTAAATCCTTTGTTAAACTTAAATCATTCTTGATGTTTATTTTGTGACTCACTAAAGAGCCAGATGTGTTAAGGCTGGATTGAATTAAATCTTCTTTTTTAATGATAACTCTTGGCCCAATAGAAACAAGGTTAGTTAGCCTATCAGGCTCGTTATCAATAACGCCTTTAATAGAGTATTCAAAATTACCGATAAATATTTTATCACCAATTTTTACATCTAATCTACGTAGTAAGATATTTTCGACAAATATCTCCTTATCTAAAAGTTTAGAGATTTCCTGATCTTGTTCTTTATTATAATTTTTTATTCTCAGTTCTCCAAACAAAGGATATTTATTATCAATAGATTTTAAATCTACAATGATACTCATTTCTTCTGAGTTTTTCTTATATGCCATTGTTCGCATTTCAGTGATTTCAGAAAAATATAAATTCTGTTTTTTTAGCCAATTAACTATTTCCTTATTAAAGTACTCTCCTCTTGTAGATATTTGAGTTTCACCTCCAAGAATAGTTCTTGCATTTCTTTCAATACTAAAAAAAATTGAAGATGAAATTGTATTAACTAATGCGATAGAAAAAACACCAATGGCAAGGCAAATAACAAATATTTTAAAATGAAAAAAATCTGAGATTATTTCTTTGAAAATAATTTTATATATAAAGCTCATTATTGAAAAATTTTTCCGTCTTTTATTTTGGTAATTCTATCACATTTATTTGATAATTTTTCATCATGGGTAGCAAAAATTAAAGTTGTTTTGTTTTCTTCTTTCAGTGAGAACAGCATATCGATAATTATTGAACTATTTTTAGAGTCAAGATTTCCAGTAGGTTCATCAGCTAATATAATTTTAGGATTACCAATAAATGCCCTGGCAAGAGCTACTCTTTGTTGTTCCCCCCCTGAAAGTTGGGAAGGAAGGTGATTTGTTCTTGAACTTAGCCCGACCTTATTAAGTGCCTCAGACGATAATTTTTTTATTTTGTCTGATTTTAACAGCTGAAGCGGTAATGCAACATTTTCAATAGCTGTTAAGTTAGGTAGTAGATGAAAAGACTGGAAAACAATACCAATATTTTGCTTTCTGAATTCTGCAAGTTTTCTTTCGTCAAAGTTAGTTATATTTTGACCATTCACAAATACAGATCCTTGTGTTGGTTTTTCAAGTCCACCTATAATTGAAATTAAACTTGATTTACCAGAGCCAGAGGGCCCAATTATACAGACAGCTTCCCCTTTTGAAGAGTAAAAATTAATTCCGTTTAAAATATCTGTTTTAAAAGAATAATTTTTAATGCTAAGGTAAATATCTTTCAGCTCAATTATTAAGTCGTTTTTTTTAATCGGAATAATATTCTCCTTAGCCTATTTTATCAGGTTTTAATTATAAGTAGTATATATATAAATATCACAGGAATTAAATAACAAAAAACTTCTTTACTTTAGGGAAACTTAATATGATTAAAAAAATATTTCTTTTGGTAAAAATCAATATTTTTTTCATATCAATTGCAATTTTGTTATTTTATTCAAAAGCTCATGCAGATTTAATTATTTCTGTACTTGGAGACAGTCTTGTATCCGGTTATGGCGTTGATACTAAAAACTCATTTCCTTCTTTACTGCAGAAAAAACTTTTAGAAAATAAAATAAATGTGAAAGTAATAAATGCTGGTGTTTCTGGTGATACTTCTACGGGGGGGCTAGAACGCCTTGAATGGGTGCTTGAGGATAAACCAAATATCTTAATCATAGTACTTGGGAGTAATGATATGTTAAGGGGTATAAACCCGCAATATACAAAAAAAAATTTAGAAGCCATAATAAAAAAATCCCTTGATCGTAATATAACCGTTTTACTTTGCGGCATGCTATCTGCTGAAAATATGGGGAAATCTTTTAAAGATAAGTTTGATTCAATTTATATATCTTTAAAAAATAAGTACCCTATATATTTCTACCCATTTTTTTTAGAAGGCGTGGCCTTAAACCCAATGTTGAATCAGGGTGATTTAATGCATCCAAATAAAAATGGAATAAATCTAATCGTTGAAAATATATATCCTTTTGTAACTAGTATTATTGAAGAATTGCAAAAATAAATTTACTAAGCTTCAATATGATGTATTTTTTTTAATT